>JAFZKG010000164.1 GCA_017553695.1 Lachnospiraceae bacterium | reverse complement strand
TTCTGCCAGTGCATTTTCCACGTCATTCCGTACTTCCGGTGCTGTCAGCGTTAACCGGTTATCGCAGTAGACCGGACTCTTGATGCCGCTTGCCCAGATGAATGGCTCTTCCGGCCGGAAGTAAACCGCCTTGATCTTCAGAAGATCTTTTGCGATGCGTTCACTCGTATTCATGATAAAAACTCCTTTACTGCTCGTTTATATGCCATAACAGGATCCCCGGCCTGTGTGATCGGCCGTCCCATGACAATATAGTCAGATCCTGCTTTTTTTGCCTCTTTTGGTGTCATGACGCGTTTCTGATCCTGCGCGTCCCCATCCGCAAAACGGACTCCCGGTGTAATGGTAAGGAATCCCTCACCGCAACGCGCATGCACTGCGCCTGCCTCCAGCGGAGAACAGACCACACCGTCAAGTCCGGCTTTCTTTGCGTTTTCCGCGTAATGCATCACGACCTCTTCCATCGGTTCCCGGATCAGGAGATCTGTTTCCAGATGTTCCTGATCGGTGGAGGTCAGCTGCGTGACCGCGATCAGAAGGGCTCTTTTCCCGTCTTCCTTTTCCAATCCTTTTATAGCTGCCTCCATCATCGGGATCGTTCCGGCCGCATGCACATTGGTAATGTCCACATCCAGATCCCGCAGAACCTTCATTGCCTTATTCACGGTATTCGGAATGTCGTGCAGTTTCAAATCCAGGAAGATCTTATGCCCCCGTTTCTTGATCTCTCTTACGATCTCCGGACCTGCCGCATAATAAAGTTCCATGCCGATCTTCACGAACGGCTTGCAGTCAGTGAATCGGTCCAGAAACGCAAGCGTCTCTTCCTTGCTGTTAAAATCACATGCTATGATCACATCTCTTGCCATTGTTTTACTCCATATTTATCCATGACTTCCGGTAACTGTTCGATGATCGTTTTGCAAATAAACGGATCAGTCAGATTGGCTGCTCCGATCTCGACTGCCCTTGCGCCAGCCATCCGCATTTCCAACACATCCTCTGCCGAAGAAATGCCGCCCATGCCGATGACAGGGACCTTCACGGCATTAGCCACCTGATAGACCATCCGGAGCGCGACAGGGAATATGGCCGGTCCGGAGAGTCCGCCGGTCACATTTGCCAGGATTGGTTTCCCGGTCTTCAGGTCAAAACGCATTCCCATCAGCGTATTGATCAGGCTGATGCCATCAGCACCGGCATCAGCCACCGCTTTCGCGATCTCTGTTATGTCTGTGACATTCGGAGAAAGTTTGACGATCAGCGGTTTTTGAATCTCTTTTTTCACAGCCGCCGTAACGGATGCCGCATCGGCCGCTTTCGTGCCGAAGCTCATGCCGCCGCCGTGCACATTCGGACAGCTGATATTGAGCTCGATCCAGCCTACCATTTCCTCCTGATCCAAACGCTTTGCCGTATACACATATTCCTCTTCCGAAAAGCCGCTCACATTGGCCATGACCTTCTTGTGAAAGACTTCTTTCAGTTTTGGAAGTTCTTCTGTGATCACTTTTTCAACGCCCGGATTCTGCAGTCCGACCGAATTCAGCATTCCGCCAGCACATTCTGCGATCCTCGGCGTCTCATTTCCAAATCTTGGCTCTTTTGTCGTTCCCTTGAACGAGAACGTACCCAGGATATTGATGTCGTATAAAGCGGCAAATTCGCTGCCATATCCAAAAGTGCCGGATGCCGGAATGATCGGGTTGTCAATTTGGATCCCACAGAGATCACAGTTTAATCTTCCCATAATATCTCCCCCTTCCGAAGGATAGGACCATCCTTGCAGATCCGCTTGTATCCGGTGATGGTCCTGCATGAACAGCCCATGCAGGCACCGAACCCGCATCCCATCCGTTCCTCAAAACTGAACTGCCCGTCTTTTGCTTTCTGATAAACAGCTTTCAGCATCGGTTCCGGTCCACAGGTATATACATAAGAGTATGCCTCAGGAAAGCCATCCGTGACAAATCCTTTGACCCCATAACTGCCGTCGACCGTTGTGACGATCACTTCACACCCGAGAGAGCGGAATTCTTCTTCAAAGAAGATCTCCTCCTTCGCGTTAAATCCAAGGATCACAGTGACCTGTTTTCCTTCCTCCCGCAGTTTCTTTGCAAGCAGATACATTGGCGGAACACCCGCGCCGCCGCCAACAAGGAGCGGCGTATCGCCGGAAGCCTGCGTATCATATCCGTTGCCCAGCCCGGTCAGAAGAGAAAGCTTGAAACCGCTTTCCATTTCTGCCATTGCGGCTGTGCCTTTTCCGACAGTTTTATAAATGATCGTCAGAAGGGTTCCCTCGCAGTCACAGACAGAGATCGGACGCCGCAGGAAAAAGCCATCCAGTCTGATATTTACGAACTGTCCCGGTCTTTGGATCTCGGCAGTATCCCCTTCCAGTACCATCCGGTAGGTGGAAGGCGCGATCCTCGTATTCTCTTGTATGGTAAAAATCACATCTTTCATGTTTTATGCGTCGATCGTGGAGATCGTCAGTGTCGTCTCTTCCAGGACATCCAGAAGGACCTTTACCGTATCCAGCGAAGTAAACAGTGTCGCGTTGTTTTCCGCTGCGCACTGACGGATCTTCAGACCATCCGATTCCTGATTCGTGGAACTGACATCCCGGGTATTTAAAATATATGCGATATGTCCCTGGCGGATGGAATCCAGGATCTCTTCGCTTCCGTCACTGATCTTCTTCAGTACCCTGGTCTTAATGCCATGTTCTTTCAGAAACTCTGCCGTACCAGGCGTTGCCTCAATATTGAAGCCCAGGTTGTAGAACCGTTTGATGAGCGGGAGGGCCTCTTCTTTATCATTCCCGGCAAAGGTGGCAAAAACGGTTCCGTAGTTTTTCACCTTCGTTCCGGAAGCCTGCAGTGCCTTGAACAGTGCACGGTTCAGTTTATCGTCATATCCGATTGCTTCGCCGGTGGATTTCATTTCAGGGGACAGAT
>JAFZKG010000163.1 GCA_017553695.1 Lachnospiraceae bacterium | reverse complement strand
TCTTTATTTTCTGTTCACCACGTTGATTGGTTCGCCGCCATCCATCATGCGCTGAATATTCGCCATGCCCTTGACCAGCATCTGCGTAAACGCTTCGTCTGTCGCTCCGGCCACATGAGGGGTGATCGTCAGTTTATCCATCGCTTTTTTACTCATGTTCAAAAGCGGGGCGTCGCCCGGAAGCGGTTCCGGTATGAACACGTCCAGGGCAGCCCCATAGATCTCATCATTTTCCAGTGCCCGGATCAGCGCATCCTGGTCGATGATCTCGCCACGTGCGGTGTTGATCACCAGTGCTGTCTTTTTCATCGCGCGGAACTGTTCTTCTCCCAACATGCCGATGGTGGACGGAAGGACAGGCACATGCAGGGAGATCACATCCGCTTCTTTTACCAGTTCTTCATACTCCATGTACTGCACGTGATACTCTGCTTCCGTTTCCGCGTTCAGGCGGAACACATCATAATAGGCAAACCGGCATCCCCAGTTTTCCAGTCTCTTGGCGGTTGCCTTCGCAATATCGCCCATACCGACAAACCCGATCAGCTTATCCGTCAGCTCATGTTCTCCCATGGCAAAGTGTTCCGCCTTCGAAACGGCATAGCTTTCGTGACGGATCTGCCGGTCTGTCAGCGCAGTTCTTCTAAGACCAGCCAGTATCAGGCCGATCGTATGCTCTGCAACGGCTGCCGCATTGACCCCTTTGTTGTTGCACAGCGGGATGCCTTTTTCTCTTGCAGCCACACCGTCCACTTTATCAAAGGCCACTCCTTCGGTCTGGATCATTTTCAGATGCGGGATAGCATCGATCACTTCCTTTGTGATCCTGTCTCCGGATTCCACCAGAAGATATTCGGCGTCCTTTGCCGCCGCGATCAGGTCTTCCTCCGTGAAGGGGTTGTCCACAAATGCAACGTCCCAGTCCGCCGGGGGCGTGATCCCCAATTGCTCAAAACGCGACGTGTGAACAGTAATTACCACATTTGCCATAAGTATCTTCCTCAATGTGACAGGGGGACAGTTCTATTGTCCCCCTGTCATCTAATTACATATTGTATCCTTTATCGAAGGCGGCCAGGTTCAGACCTACGGTTTTTGCAGGCACATTCTTTGCGACCAGATCTCTCCAGTCCACTTCATCCAGACCCAGCTGCTTCACCAGCGCGCCGAGCAGGACGATATTCTGTGCTTTCACATTACCAAGTTCTTCTGCCACTTTCGCAGCTTCCACAACGATCACATTCGGAACAACTTCCTTTAACTGCTCGATTGCCTCGTGCGGATATGTAGCTGCTCCGGTCAGAACCGGCATCGGGTTGATCTCACGGGTATCCGTAACGATCGTGCCGCCTTCTTTCAAATAAGGCAGTGCACGCAGTGCCTCCAGTTTTTCAAAAGACACGATGATGTCCGCTTCTCCGTCTCCAATGATCGGGGAATAGACTTTCTCACCATATTTGATCTGCGTGACAACGGTACCGCCTCTCTGGCTCATGCCGTGGATCTCGCTCATTTTTACATCATAACCTGCTTCGAGCAGGCCCTTGGAAAGGATCGTGGAAGTGGTGATCGTACCCTGTCCGCCAACTCCAACTAAAATGATACTTTTATTCATATTATTCACCCACTTTCTCGATTGCGCCGACTTTGCACTGCTGCATGCAGAGTGTACACTGGTTGCAGTTTGCCACGTCCGCGATCACCGCTTTCTTGTTTTCTTCATCAAACGCAATGCTCGGGCAGGCGATCTTCATGCACATCTTGCATCCGACACATTTATCAGGATTCACCTGCACATGCTTGCCTGCATTTGCCTTGATCACTTCCTTCAGAAGTGCGCAAGGTCTCTTGGTGATGATCACAAACAGTCCTTCTGCTGCAAGTCCGTCATCCAGTGCCGCACAGACTGCTTTCTGGTCAACCGGATCTACGATCCTTAAATGATCATCATCCACGCCGCAGGCTCTTACCAGTGCTTCGATGCTGATAGCCGGAGATTCATAACCCATCAGGTTCTTATACGTTCCCGGGTTTTCCTGATGACCGGTCATTGCTGTGATGGAGTTATCAAGAACCACAGCAACCGCATTCGTCTCAGATGAGACCAGGTCGATCAGGGAGGTCAGTCCGGAATGGAAGAACGTGGAGTCACCCAGCTGGCCGATCACCTTCCGGGTATCGCCCTGTGCCTTGAGTGCTCTGGAGAAACCGACCAGTGTGGAGAAGCCGGCTCCCATGTCAAACTGGAAATCAAATCCGTTCAAAGGAGGATTTACGGCCAGTGCGTAACATCCGATATCGCCGGCCGAAACATATTTATCGGTATAATTCTTCAGTGCGAAGTAGAAACCTCTGTGCGGACAGCCGGCACAAAGAACCGGAGGACGTGCAGGCACATTGGCATTTTCTACCTTGTAAGTGAAGACTTCCTCTGCATCCGTCAATGCATCTCTTACGACCTTCGTATTAAACTCACCCTGGATCGTCAGTTTTTCTTTTCCGATCACATTGTGGAAGCCCAGTTTCTTCAGTGCGTCTTCCAGATATGGCTCCCCTTCTTCCACTGCGTATAAGGTCTCATACTTTGCAGCAAAATCAGCCATCAGTTTTTCCGGAAGTGGATAGGTCAGACCGATCTTCAGAACGCTGACAGTATCTCCGAAAACTTCCTTCACATACTGATAAGAGATGCCGGAGGTCACGATGCCGATCTTGGCGCCAGGTACTTCTTCCACGCGGTTCAATTCGCTCGTATTGGAATACTTTTCCATCTGCGCAAGCAGGTCTTCACGGATCACGTGACGGACTCTTGCTGTAGCTGGAAGCATGGCATATTTATCTGCGCGTCTTTCATATTTGATGACCGGAACCTCTTCTCTCTCTCCCAGTTCCACGATACTCTTGGAATGGCAGACACGCGTTGTCATACGGAACAGGACCGGGACGTCAAATTTTTCAGAAAGATCAAATGCTGCCTTCATGAAGTCCTTACATTCCTGGGAATCGGACGCTTCTACCATGGCGATCTTTGCATGCGGGGCATATAACCGGTTGTCCTGCTCATTCTGGGAACTGTGGCATGCCGGATCATCTGCGGTTACCAGTACAAAACCTCCTGTAACGCCGGAATAGCCTGCTGTAAAAATCAAATCTGTTGCGACATTCATACCAACATGTTTAAACGCACACATGGACCTCATGCCGCCAACCGATGCGCCAAACGCTGCCTCTGCTGCCACTTTCTCGTTTGGTGCCCACTCGCTGTAGATATTGTCCTTATAAAGACCACCGATGTTTTCCAGAATCTCGGTACTCGGTGTGCCCGGATAGGCAGATGCGAAACGGACGCCCGCTTCGTAAGCACCACGTGCGAC
>JAFZKG010000162.1 GCA_017553695.1 Lachnospiraceae bacterium | reverse complement strand
GTGATTGCCGTGTGCATCGCATCTTTAGGAGAACACATCCAGTTGGGAATGAAAAGCACACTGGCGCTCAGTTATTCCAAGGAAGGAAAGGGTGGCCAGGCCTTAGGCTATCAAAGTTCCACGCAGGAGATCGGCATGCTGGCGGGATATGTGGTCGTGATCGTAGCGTTCCTGATCCTGGCAAAGACACAGCCGTTTAAGATCTTCTTTATGATTGCGGCAGCCATTACGGCTGTTGGTATGGTGTTCTCGCTTCGGCTGAAAGGAGAATCCAAGACCGATGAAACAGCGCGCCATTTTTACTTCCGCAAAAAGTATGTGAAATACTATATGCTCGAAGTGTTCTACGGCGCACGCAAGCAGGTGTTCCTGACATTCGGCCCATATGTATTGATCCTGTTTTACGGGGCAAACGCAGCGGTGATCAGTCTCCTGTTCGCAATCTCCGCGATCTGCTGTTTCTTTATGGGCCCTGTCGTCGGAAAGATCATCGATAAAGCAGGCTATAAGATCGTCATGATCATGGATACCATCATCCTGGTCGTGGTGTGCTTCTTCTACGGATTTGCGCATCACCTTTTCCCGATGAATGTGGCATTCATCATCTGCTGTATCAATTATGTGCTGGATTCTGTGATCTCTCTGGCATCCATGGCATCGAGTGTGTATGTGCAGGATATCTCCGATAACATGCAGGAAGTCAAAGCAACACTGTCCACCGGTATTTCTGTCAACCATCTGATCACGCTGGCGATCGCACTCTTTGGCGGATGGATCTGGCAGAAGGTGGGAATGGAAACTCTGTTTATCATTTCCGCGGTCCTCGGACTGTGCAACAGCGCATATGCAGCAACGATCAAAACAAAGAAAAAGGCTTAAAACATGGACTATATTACCGTTGACGTTTTTGAAAATACCGGGATCGTGAAAACCATCTGCACCAGGAAAAGCAGTCTGGCTTCAGAGGGCAGCTGGAAATACGGTGAGCAGGGTGCCCAGGAGAATTATGAAGAACTGGGGAAACTTTTTGGTATTTCTCCAACTGATATTGTCCGCGCAAGGCAGGTGCATTCTGCCGAGGTCCGCATTGTCACAAAAGCAGAGAATGGCGGCGACGGGATCCTGCGTGAGGCGGATGAATACGACGGGTTGATCACAAATGAAAAGGATCTGCTGCTCTGCACACTGGAGGCAGACTGTGTGCCGGTGTTCCTGTTGGATCCGGTCCGGAAAGTGATCGGTATGGTGCACAGCGGATGGAAAGGAACGGCGCAGAAGATCTCCGTGCAGGCGGTACAGCTGATGAAGGAGAACTTCGGCAGCAATCCGAAAGATATCCTCGCAGCCATGGGCCCTTGCATTTGTGAAAACTGTTACGAAGTCAGCGACGATCTGATCGATCCGTTTTTGGAGAACTACAGCAAAAGGGAGCTGGCACGGTTTTTCCGCAAGAGCCCGGTCCGGGAAGATAAATATTTTTTGGACTTAGCTGAAGCGATCCGGATTGCACTGAAAAAAGAGGGCGTAAAAGAAGACAACATTTCCGCGCCGGAATACTGCACCTTCCACGCCGGGATCTTTCCGTCATATCGGAAAGAAAAAGACATGGCAGGGAGGATGCTGACCGGCATCATGCTGACGGAGTAAAAAGATGAAAGAAAAGATTTATCTGGAAAGCAATGGGAATATACTATATGGCATTCTGGAAGGACCGGACCCTGAGGTGGGGAAGAGCCCTCTGGTGATCATCATGCACGGATATATGGAGCATACCCGGATGCATCCGTTTTATGATCTGGTCCGTGCCTTGTGGAGTGAAGGCTTCCGGACGCTCCGCTTTGACTTTAACGGACATGGGCGCAGCGAAGGTGAGCTTAAGGATATGACTGTAAGCAAGGATATTATCGATGCGGAATGCTATTACAACTATGCAAAAGAATTGGATTGTGTTTCCGAGATCATTCCGCTCGGCTTCTCTCTGGGTGGCGTGGTAGCTAGCCGGTTGGCGGTCGCGCATCCGGAGGTTCAGCGGTTTGTTTTACTCTCACCGGCCGCAGATCTGCAGACGCGTGCCGCCGCGGGAACATTGTTTGGCCTGACGTTTGATCCGGACAACTTTCCGGAAATCCTGACCAACGGAGACGTTCAGGTCGGCCGGGGTTATATTGAAGAGGCAAGAGGTTTTGACGTTTTCAATTTTCTGAAAGAGTACGACGGGAAAGTCCTCCTGGTATACGGGGAAGCAGATGCGCAAGTGCCAAAAACGCAGACCCTGAAGTATTGCGACGTGATCAGAAACCTGACCGTTGTGCCGGTGCCAGAGGCCGGGCATCTCTGGGAAGTGAACAGCGACATCGCCGTGGAGGCGATCAGGAAGTTTTTAATAAAGACAAATGACGCGGGAACGCAGGAAGAAGCATGAGAGAAATTGATGTAAGTCTGGTTACAAATGCGATCAGGGATCTGTGCATAGAGGCTAACTATGGGCTTTCTTCCGATATGGAAAAAGCTCTGGCAGATGCATCCGTCAACGAAGAGAGCGAACTGGGAAGAAGCATCTTTTCCATGCTGGAGGAAAACCTGAAGATTGCAAAAGAAGATCAGATCCCGATCTGCCAGGATACGGGAATGGCGGTCGTATTCCTTACAGTCGGACAGGACGTGCACTTTACAGGCGGCAGCCTGAAGGAAGCCGTGAACCGCGGTGTCGCACAAGGGTACGAAGAAGGATACCTTCGGAAATCCGTTGTGGGAGATCCGCTCATCCGCGAGAATACGAAAGATAATACGCCGGCGGTGATCCACTATGAGATCACAGAAGGCGATGGAGTGACGATCACAGTAGCGCCAAAGGGATTCGGCAGCGAAAACATGAGCCGGATCTTCATGCTGAAGCCAGCTGACGGAAGAGAAGGTGTACTGGAAAAGATCGTTGAAGCGGTGAAAGACGCGGGACCGAATGCCTGCCCGCCGATGGTCGTCGGAGTGGGAATCGGCGGAACGTTTGAACAATGCGCGCTGCTTGCGAAGAAGGCGCTGCTGCGCGAAGTCGGTCAAAAGAGCAGTCTTCCGCATATTGCGGAACTGGAAGAAGAGGCATTCAAAAAGATCAACGAACTTGGCATCGGACCAGCCGGCCTTGGCGGCAGCACCACAGCCCTGGCAGTTGCAATTGAAACATACGCAACGCATATCGCCGGACTCCCGGTTGCAGTGAATATCTGCTGCCATGTGAACCGGCACGCGACGAAAGAATTATAAAATATGAACCTGAAAATCACGACACCACTTACAAAAGAAATAGCAAGATCATTGAAGGCGGGTGACATCGTTTCCCTGACAGGCGTTGTTTACGCAGCGCGTGACGCAGCGCATAAACGCATGATCGAAGCGCTGGCGGAAGGAAAAGACCTGCCGTTTGATATCACAGATGCTGTCATCTATTACCTGGGCCCGTCCCCGGCAAGGGAAGGCCAGGTGATCGGTTCAGCCGGACCGACCACAGCCGGCCGCATGGATAAATACACACCGGCCCTGCTGGCAAAAGGTCTGCGGGGGATGATCGGAAAGGGGAGACGCTCCGACGCAGTTGTGGAATCAATGAAAGAAACCGGTGCCGTTTACTTTGCAGCTGTCGGCGGGGCAGGCGCCCTGCTTTCCAAACATATCACAAAAAGCGAAGTCCTCGCCTATGAAGATCTGGGGACTGAGGCGATCCGCCGTTTATACGTGGAAGATTTCCCGGTCATTGTTGTGATCGATAGTGAAGGCAAAGACCTGTACGACAGAAAGAGGAACACATTATGACGATTTACGAAGAAAGCCTGCAGATGCACTATGACAAAAAAGGAAAGATCGAAGTGATCTCCACTGTGCCGGTGAAAGATGCGAAAGATCTGTCTTTGGCCTATACGCCGGGCGTGGCGCAGCCGTGTCTGGAGATCCAGAAGGATCTCGAAAAAACATATGAACTCACCCGCAGGTGGAATATGTGCGCAGTCATCACAGACGGCTCGGCCGTTCTGGGTCTGGGAGATATCGGACCGGAAGCCGGCATGCCGGTCATGGAAGGCAAGTGCGTGCTTTTCAAGGAGTTTGGCGGCGTCGATGCGTTCCCGATCTGCGTGAAAACAAAAGACGTGGATGAATTTGTGCGAACCGTTTATCTGATTTCCGGCAGTTTCGGCGGGATCAATCTGGAGGATATTTCCGCTCCGCGTTGTTTCGAGATCGAAGAAAAACTGAAAGAGATCTGTGACATCCCGATCTTCCATGACGACCAGCATGGCACGGCGGTCATTACATTGGCCGGCATTATGAATGCCCTGAAGCTGGTTGGGAAAAAGAAGGAGGATCTGAAGGTGGCTGTCAGCGGCGCAGGCGCTGCAGCGACGGCGATCACGAAACTCCTTTTAAACTACGGCATTTCCAATATCATCATGTGCGACCGCAAGGGCGCGATCGTCCCTGGAAGGGAAGACCTCTCCGGGCATAAAGAAAAAATGGCACAGATTACGAATCCAAATCAGGAAAAGGGAAGTCTTGCTGATGTGATCAAAGGGGCGGATGTATTTATCGGTGTTTCCGCACCGGGGCTTCTGACAAAAGAGATGGTTGCTTCGATGGCAAACGATGCGATCGTATTTGCATGCGCGAATCCGACACCGGAAATCTTTCCGGAGGAAGCAAAAGAGGCAGGCGCAAGGATCGTTTGTTCCGGCCGTTCGGATTATCCGAACCAGATCAACAACGTCCTGGCATTCCCGGGAATCTTCCGCGGAGCTTTTGATGCAAAAGCAAAAGTGATCAACGAAGAAATGAAGATCGCGGCAGCACATGCGCTGGCTGATCTGATCACAGACGATGTATTGCGTGACGACTATATCATTCCGGAAGCTTTTGATCCGCGAGTCGGACCGGCGGTAGCGGAAGCAGTGGCGAAAGCGGCAAAGGAGACCGGCGTCTGCAGATGAAACTCAAATCGTATTTCGGAACAAAACAATTCTATCGGAATGTTCTCCGGATCATGCTGCCGATCATGCTGCAAAATGCCATCACGACATTTGTAAGTCTTTTGGATAACATCATGGTCGGGCAGGTGGGAACCGAGCAGATGTCCGGTGTGGCGATCGCCAACCAGATTCTGTTCATATTTAATCTTTGCATCTTTGGAGGACTGTCCGGCATTGGCATTTATACCGCGCAGTTTTACGGAAAAGAAGATCACGACGGGATCCGTTACACAATGCGGGCGAAACTGTATACTGCTGTGATCATCACGATCCTTTTTGCGGCGGCGCTGTTCATCGGGGGCAGCAGTTTCATCTCTTCCTTCCTGCACGAGGGAAGTGAAGGGCTGGATCTGGCGCTCACCTACAAACATGGCATGTCTTACATGCACATCATGATGCTGCAGCTTCTGCCGTTCGCGCTGGGACAGGCATATGCCTCCACTTTGCGCGAGTGCAGTGAAGCCGTCCTTCCGATGAAAGCCAGCATGATCGCCACACTGATTAATCTTGTCGGAAATTACATTTTGATCTTTGGACATTTCGGCGCTCCGAAGCTGGGTGTGGAAGGCGCTGCCATAGCAACCGTCTTTGCCCGGATCGTGGAATGCCTGATCCTGATCATCTACGCGAATACGCATAGAAAACGGTTCCGGTTTTTACAGGGCCTGTTCCGTTCTTTGAAGATCCCGAAAGAGCTGCTTGTGAACCTGATCAAAAAAGGAACGCCTCTGCTGATCAATGAATTTTTATGGGCAGCCGGCATGGCAATCCTGAATCAATGCTATTCCATTCGGGGGCTGGAAGTGGTTTCGGCCGCGAATATCTCCGCGACCGTGGCGAACTTTTTCTGGTGCGCTTTTATGGCGATGGGCTCGACGATCGCCATCATGATCGGCCAGCACCTGGGCGCTGGCAGGCTGAAGCAAGCTGAAGAAGATGATAAAAAACTGATCATGCTGACATTTCTGATGTCGCTCTTTTTCGGAGCTCTCATGGCAGCGCTGGCAAGACCGATTGCCAATATCTACAATACGACGGATGCGGTCCGGTCCCTGGCAGCCAGTTTCATCATCATCTTTTCGGTGCTTATGCCGGCGTCTACCTATACAAATGCCTGCTATTTCACACTGCGGAGCGGGGGAAAAACGATCATTACATTTTTCTTTGACAGCTTCTGTACCTGGGTCGCATTTGTGCCTGTGGCATTCTGCCTGACGCATTTTACAAAGATGCCGATCATCCCGATCTACTTTATTGTGAATGGGATCGATATCCTGAAATGTGTTGTCGGATTCTTCATGCTGCGGTCGAAAAAATGGATCGTAAATCTGGTAGGCACAAAAGAAACAACGTGATATAATGCTTTTTAATTTTTAATGAAGGAGAACGAGCAGCCATGAACCTCATCATCCCGGAACATTATGACCCGAAACTGACAGTGCGCGAAACGCAGGAAGCGATCAAGTATATCCGCGATACTTTCCAGAAAGAATTCGGACAGCAGATGAATCTGGAGCGGATCTCCGCGCCACTTTATCTGCAGAAGAGCTCCGGTCTGAACGACGATCTGAGCGGCGTAGAGCGGAAGGTCTCTTTTGATGTGAAAGAACTGCCGGAAGAAGAGATGGAGATCGTCCAGTCATTGGCAAAATGGAAACGCTGGGCGCTCGGTCACTATGGCTTTGCTTCGGGCGAAGGCCTTTATACGAACATGAACGCGATCCGCAGGGATGAGGATCTGGACAACCTGCACAGCATCTATGTGGATCAGTGGGACTGGGAACGCGTGATCACAAAAGATCAGAGGACGGAAGAAGTATTGAAAGAAACCGTCCGCACGATCTTCAAGGTCATCAAACATATGGAACACGAAGTCTGGTATAAATATCCGGATGCAGTGTATCATCTGCCGAATGACATTGTTTTTATTGATTCTGAGGATCTTCGTCAGCGCTATCCGGACCTTTCTCCGAAAGAGCGTGAGAACGAGATCTGTAAAGAGGCCGGAGCCGTATTCATCATGCGTATCGGCGATGCGTTAGGTGATGGCAAGCCGCATGATCTCCGCGCGCCGGACTATGATGACTGGCAGCTGAACGGGGACATCCTGTTCTGGTTTGAGCCGCTGCAGCAGGCATTCGAGATATCCTCAATGGGGATCCGTGTGGATGAAGAGAGCATGATGGCGCAACTGGAAAAAGCCGGTCATCTGGAGCGATTGGAACTGCCGTTCCATAAAATGATCATGAACAAAGAGTTGCCATATACGATTGGCGGCGGCATTGGTCAGTCGAGGCTCTGTATGCTGCTTCTGGGAAAGGCGCATATTGGAGAAGTGCAGGCATCCATCTGGCCGCAGGAGACGTGGGATGCGTGCGGAAAGGCAAACATCCAACTGTTATAAAACCGGATGAGGATCAAAAAAACATTCAATAGAATCATGCGGAAAGGACTCAATCTTGTAATGGGGAGTTCCCTGGAACAGGATTCCGTCCGGGCGAAGAATTCCGGGCGGACACAGGACGAAGAGAAGCGGCGTCAGGAAAGCGCCGTGGATGAAAAAGAGATCGCCCTGGCAAGAGCAGCTGCCGCTGAGGCATGCGTCCTTTTGAAAAATGACGGTCACGTCCTTCCTCTGAAAAAGGAGGAAGAGGTGGCCGTTTTTGGCCGCTGTCAGTATGACTGGTTTTATGTCGGATACGGAAGTGGGGGTGACGTGAACCCGCCGTACCTGGTGAACCTGATGGAGGGGCTGGACAATTGCGGCGCCGCATATAACTGGAAACTTGCAGAGACTTACCGCACATGGACACAGGATCCGCGCTACGCAGCCGATGCCGGTTTCTGGGGACATTGGCCGATGAGCCATCCGGAGATGCCGGTCACGGAAGAATTGGTACGTGCGGCCGCTTTGACATCGAAGACTGCGCTTATCGTGATCGGCCGCGCAGCCGGAGAGGATCGGGAAAACACGCGCACAAAAGGGAGCTATTATCTGACGGATGAAGAAACATCGCTGCTGGATCAGGTGACTGCCGTGTTTGACCGCGTAGTCGTGGTCATGGACATCGGAAATATCATGGACATGGCATGGACAAAGAACTATGCAGACCGTCTTCAGGCGATCCTGATCTGCTGGCAGGGCGGTATGGAAAGTGGCAATGCGCTTTGTGATGTGCTTTATGGAGATATGGCTCCTTGTGGCAGGCTGGCGGATTCGATCGCGGTTCATTATGAGGACTATAGCAGCAGCGCGAACTTCGGCAACAAAGAATTCAATGATTATGCAGAAGGCATCTTCGTTGGCTACCGCTATTTCGATACATTTGCGAAAGACAAGGTCCTGTACCCGTTTGGATATGGGCTGTCTTATACAGATTTCCAGATGGAGGTCCTTTCTTTCACGGCACCGGAACTCCGTGAAAAGATTGCCACACCGGCTGGGGAGATGGCAGCCTCGGTTCGCGTGACGAATACGGGTAGCCGGCCGGGGAAAGACGTGGTTCTTCTCTGGTGCAGCCAGCCGGAAGGAAGGATGGAAAAAGCCACAAAGATCCTTGCCGGATTCGTAAAGACCAAAACCCTCGCTCCGGGCGAGTCAGAGGAACTGCAGATAAAAACTTCATTGGCTCAGATCGCTTCTTATGATGAAGAGCAGTCGGCCTTTGTTCTGGAAAAAGGAGACTATAGATTCTTCATAACGGAGGGCGGAGAAGATGCTCTCCAGGCCGGCACGTGGACCATAGAAGAAGAACGCATCACAGAGCAGTGTGAGAAAGCTATGACCAGGGATGTGGATCTGAAGGCGCGGATCCTGGAACGGATGCCGGAAGAGAACAAAGATCCTCTGATCCAAAGCCTCTCCGATGAGGAACTGGAAGCCCTCACCCGGGGACACGGCATGATGAATTCCGATCTCGGCGTGGAAGGAAACGCCGGCGCATTCGGTGGCGTGCTGGAGAGTCTGCGGGAGAAAGGGATCCGTCCGGTCATCACATCGGATGGACCGGCGGGGCTCCGTCTTGCAAGATACTGTGCGTTGCTGATCTGCGGGACGGGACAGGCGTGTACCTTCAATGAACGGCTGATCGAAGAACTCTATGCGAAGGTCGGGGAAGAGATGGTCTATCATGGTACCGATGTCTTCCTGGGGCCGGGCATGAACATCCATCGAAATCCGCTTTGCGGCAGAAACTTTGAATATTTCTCGGAGGACCCGCTGCTTTCCGGAAAGATGGCGGCAGCAGTGGTGCGCGGGATCCAGCGCAGCGGAAAGGCTGCCTGTCCGAAACACTTTGCATGTAACAATCAGGAGGTCTGCCGCAACATCAATGATGCCCGCGTCAGCGAACGCGCACTGCGCGAGATCTATCTGAAAAATTTCGAGATCTGCGTGCGGGAGGGAAACCCGAAGACCATCATGACATCGTATAACAAGATCAACGGTGTCTGGTCGCATTATAATTATGATCTGGTGACCACCGTTCTGCGCCGTCAGTGGGGATTTGACGGTGTTGTCATAACCGACTGGTGGATGAAGAAATCGAAAAGTCCGGAGTTCCCGGAACTGGAGGACAATGCATACCGCGTCCGCGCCCAGGTCGACGTGCTGATGCCGGGTAGCATGAACCGTCTTGCAAAGTCGTATCAATCCGACGGCACATTGCTGAAAACACTTGGCCAGCCGGAGGGCATAAAAAGAGCGGAGCTGCAGCGCACCGCTCAAAATGTGCTGAATCTCTTGAAACGATTATCCTGAGTATGGAAGGTAAAATGCCATGCGAGGGGTTCCGTCTTCGATATAGATCGTTCCGCAATGAATAAACCCGAGCCGGGATAATGCGTTTCGCATCGCTCGGTTCTTTTCATGCGTATCAATGCGGATGTGCGGGCAGATCGTTTTACAATAATCCACACAAAGTTTTAATATGCCTCTGTGTGTGCCATCAGAAGCGATCCGGTGAATAGTTCCGTATGGCGACGGATCCGGCCACTCGCCTTCGATATAGGAATAGGTAGGTTCTTCTCCCAGAACGAAAGCGAAATACGCAAACACGGTGCCATCCTCACAGATTACATATCCGCATCCGTTTTTGACATCTTCGAAAACGTTTTCCGCAGAAGGATACACGCTGTTCCATTGCACCATATTTCCTTCTTTTCGCATAAAAAGACGGGCGGATTGGAAAATCCGCTCCGCCATAATTGCGTCTTTCTTTTCTGCTTTTCTGATCTCGATCATTTAAGCTTCTTTCGCTTCTTTCTTTGCGTTTAACTCACTAACAATACGGGTGTATTCGTCTTCATCCAGAATGTATTTCTTTTTGTAAAGGACGTAAGAGATGATCATCATGATACATGGAATAACGCTCATCACAACGACCATGCCAACTGTCTGCAGGGAAGTCGTGTTGGAAAGAACACCGTTGATCTGTGCCAGTTTTTCGCTTTCTGTCAGAACGCCCAGGCTTGCCTGCTGCTCCAGTTCGGAGATCTGATTGGTAAATCCGGTCACACCGAATGCCAGATAGGTCAGTGTGGTAACCAGAATGATCAAAGCGGAAGCCAGCTTGGTAATAAACGGACGAAGGGAAGTAATGATGGCTTCATCCCGGTTGCCGGTTTTATATTCATTGTATTCGACCGTATTGATCACGGAGATCATCATGATCAGATAGTAGCAGTACTGGCCGAAGTTTGTGATCATGTAGGTGATGGTGATCACCCAGAATTTCATCATATTGTTCGGAAGCACGATCCCGGCAATCAGCATCAGCGCGTAGCCGATCAGAGCGATGATCAGCATGATCTTCATCAATGGTTTCCGGTTGATATGACGGGCGATCATCGGGTAGAAGATCATCAGGAATGCCGTTGCGGCAACGCCGATCGTACTGAACAGGGAGTATAGGCCGCCGGCATATCCGAATGCGAAGTACACATAAGTGGAGCCAATACCGCCAAGCGTCAGTCCGTTACCGATCTGCTGGATCAGGAAAATGACTGCGATCCAGACTAACTGATCGTTATTCTTGATCGTGGAAATGATCTTCTTGAAGCTGACCGGAGGGACGGTCTCTTTCATATAACTCCGGTCTTCTTTTGCGCCAAAGATCGTAAAACACAAGAAGGCCGGCGCCAGGATACAGACGATCAGGGCGACTCTGCCGAATGCGGTCTGTGCGTTTCCGCCGATTGCCATTCCGCCGGTGGTCAGCATCGGGATAAGGAAACCGGCCAGTGTTCCGCCGATCCCGGCAAAGAGCGTTGCACGAGAGGTGAACTGGTCACGTGTGTGGGTCTCCTGTCCCAGCGACGGGATCATGCCCCAGTAGGAAATGTCGTGCATGGTATATGTGATGCTGTAAGCGAAATAGATGATGCCGAAGAAGACCACAAAGCCCCATCCCTGAAGACGGACGTTGAATGCCAGGTAAACAACGATGCTGGTACTCAAGATACCGACCAGCAGCCATGGTTTATACTTGCCCCAGCGGGTACGGGTGCGCTCGATGATGTTGCCCATGATCGGGTCGTTCAAAGCATCAAATACCCGGGCAGCCACCATGATGATTGTAATGGTCATCAGTTGTGCCGGGGTCAATTGACGGGTGAACAGAATGTATGTCAGGATGAAGTTCGTGAACATCTGATACATCATATCGCGGCCCACGGTCCCTAAAGGGAACATCCAGAGATTCTTCTTTTTGTTCTTTTCGTTCATAGTTCCCACCTCATGAAATAAATGTTACTATTATTATATCAGTAGCGCCTATATTGTAATATTCCAGGATTGCTTGCGCAAGGAGAAAAGGAGTCGGACATGGGAAATTTGGCATGGTGGCAGAAGGCGGTCATTTATCAGATCTATCCGCGGAGTTTTGCAGATTCCAACGGGGACGGGATCGGCGATATTCCGGGCATTATTTCGAAGTTGGATCATCTGCGGGATCTGGGAATCGATGTGATCTGGCTTTCACCGGTCTATGCCTCTCCGAATGAAGATAACGGCTATGATATCAGCGATTATATGAGCATCCATCCGGATTACGGAACGATGGATGATTTCGAACAGCTGATCCGCGAGGCAAAAGCGCGTGGCATCTCGGTCATCATGGATCTGGTGATCAATCATACCTCCACAGAGCACGAGTGGTTTCAGAAGAGCCGGCAGGGGATCGAACCGTATAAGAATTACTATTATTGGTCCGATACCTGGGCAGGTACGCCGAACAACTGGACAGGCTTCTTTGGCGGCAGCTGCTGGGAGAAGGATGCTGTACGCGGCGCATCTTATCTGCATCTGTTCGCGCCGCATCAGGCGGATCTTAATTATCATGAGCCGAAGGTTTTTGAAGAAGTGGAGAGGATCCTCCGCTTCTGGCTGGAGAAAGGCGTCCGCGGATTCCGCTGCGACGTTGTCAATGTGCTGTATAAAGACAATCTGGCGAATGGAAAGAAAAAGCTGGTCCTGACCGGTTCGGAACACTATCTGTCGCTGCCGGGCACCCACGACATCCTGCATAAGATCCATAAGATCCTTGTGGGGTATGATGCCTTTACGGTAGGCGAGACCGTGTTCGTGGATACGAAGGAGGCCAACTTCCTGACGCTGCCGGAGAGGGAAGAGCTGAACATGGTGTTTGGCTTCGAGCATATGGAGATCGACCAGATCATCGTCAAATGGTTCCACACGAAATTTCACTGGGACCAGTTTGTGAAAGTGCTTGCCCGCTGGCAGAAAGAGGTGCGATGGAATACGCTGTATTTTGAAAATCACGATCAGCCGCGGAGCACGAGTCGATTTGGTTCGAAGCAGTATCCGGAGGCTTCGGCAAAGCTCCTTGCCACGTTGCTCCTGACCCTTCGGGGAACGCCGTTCATTTTTGAAGGCCAGGAGATTGGCATGCGCAACTTTGATTATGGATCCATGGACGAGATCCGGGATGTGGAATCCCTGAATATCTATGGGCTTCTGTCCAAAGCCCACGTCCCTGCAAGGCTGAAGTGGTATATGATCCGCAATGTGAGCCGCGATAACGCCCGCACCCCGATGCAGTGGGATGACAGCGCATATGCCGGGTTTATGGAGAATGATGATGGCGCAGCCAGGCCGTGGCTTCAGGTCAACAGCAATTACAAAGAGATCAATGTGAAGGCGCAGCAGGCTGATCCATCTTCGGTCCTTCATTATTATAAAGAACTGATCCGTTTCCGGAAGGAGCAGGACGACCTTCTGGAGGGAGACTTTGAACTTCTTGCCGGCACCGCCCGGTATACCCTTTACCGGCGCGGCAGATTTTATATCCTTCTGAATCACAGTGATGCGCCATTAAAAATAAGTGCGGTACGCAAACTTCTGCCATCAGAATATCAAGTGGCCTTTTCCACGCATAGTAAGGATGCACCTTCTGATGCCGGCGCTGCGTTGTCGGCAAAAGGAGCTTCTTTGGCACCATGGCAGGCTGTGATCCTGCAATCATAATGTCTGGTTTGTCACTATAGAGAAAATAATCAAAATAGGGATGAATTTTTAAGGAAAATTTTCATCCCTATTTGAAGAAATCCCTCCCTGGGTGACAAAAGGGTTTTTTAAAGAATAATCTGAAGCGCCACAAAGGCAATCAATATAAGCAAAAAAAAACCGCCGCACAATATGCGGCGGTCTTCATAATCCTCAAATATTATTCAGCCTCTTCTTCGGATTCTTTCAGCATTTCCAGTAAGGTCGGGATCTGCGGCTCGAACTTAGCGCCGTACCAATGATCCTCGTCATCGATGGTGCCTTTGATGCAGTTGACCGTGAAGTCTGCGGCCACGCAGGCTGCGTTGACTGCGCCGATCTCGTTCATCATGCCGCCTACAAATGCGGAAGCATAGATGTCACCAGTGCCGTGGCAGCCTTCTCCGATGAGATCGTGCTCATAATAAGAGCAGAAACCGGATTCATAGATCATGACGCCGGTACGGCCTTCATTAAAGGAAACGCCGGTCAGGATGACGCATCCGCCACAGAGTTCATCCAGGTCGCTCAGGAGTTTGTTAATGAATTCCTGATCCACCTTTTCCGGATATTCATTATCGGTCAGCAGGCAGGCTTCCGTGATGTTCGGAAGGATGATATCCGCCTGTGCGCAGAGCCACTTCATGGCCTCCACATATTCCTCGTCAAATCCGGTATACAGTTTTCCATTATCTGCCATGGCCGGATCCACGATCTTCAGGCCGCCGTCTATTAGCAGGGTGCCCATGATCTGTGCCACATATTTGATCTGCTGCACGCTTCCCAGATAGCCGGTGTAGACGCAGTCGAACATAATGTCCGTATCCTGCCAATGTTTCATGATCTTCGGCAATTCTTCTGTCAGATCACAGAAGGTAAAGCCTTCGAATCCGCCTGTATGGGTTGACAGGACTGCCGACGGAATGATGCAGCACTCATGTCCGCATGCGGAAATGATCGGCATTGCAACGGTGCCGGAGCACTGTCCGAAGCAGGAAATATCCTGAATAGTCAAAACTCTTTTGTATTCCATTTTAAAATCTCCTTTATATATACGTTAGGAACGCTTTTTCACGGTCTGGTTTTTCAGTCTCTTATCGGTCTTGATGGCCAGCTTGGTGCCGACACTCTGGAAAATCTGCACCAGGATGATCAGCAGGATGACAGCCAGGAACATGACCAGATATTTATACCGGTAGTATCCGTAGTTGATGGCGATCTTACCAAGTCCGCCGCCACCGATGATACCGCTCATGGCACTATACCCCAAGATCGTCGTGATGGCAACCGTAAAATTGCTGATGAGGCTTGGCACGCTCTCAGGGATCATGACTTTGCAGATGATCTGGAATGGGGTAGCGCCGGTGCTCTGTGCCATCTCGATCAGGTTCGGATTCACTTCCCGCAGACAGCTTTCCACCAGCCGGGCCACAAACGGGAAGGCCGCAATGACCAGCGGGACGATGGATGCAACCGTACCGACGGTCGTGCCAATGATGACACGGGTCAGCGGGAACACAAGGATCATCAGGATCAGGAACGGAACGGACCGCAGGATGTTGATGATGAAATTGATGACTGCCATCAGCGCTTTTGGCATTGGTTTGATGCCGCCTTTTTCACCCACCACCAGAAGGACGCCGAGCGGAAGTCCGATGATGATGGCGAATGCCGTTGCGAGAACGGTCACGTAAAAGGTCTCCCAAAGCGCGAGCGGGAACTGCGTCTTGATGATGGTCCAGGCTTCTGCAAAAGCTTCTGAGGTAAAGATGCTACTGAACATTGACTTCCACCTCCTCCGCTTCAATTCCCGGCTCCGTGGTCAGATACGCGATGGCCTCTTTCACCGTATTTTCATCTCCTGAGATGCTGAGCAGGATCGTGCCGAAGGCCTTTCCGCTGATGCCTTTTGTGGAGGCATAGGAGATGTTCGCTTCAATCCCTTTCTCGATCGCGAGGCGCGCGATCATCGGTTTGCCGGCTGCATAAGCGCCATTATAGACGACACGGATGAAATGTTCGCCTTCGTTGCCGACTACAAAGGAACCTTCCTCTCCTTCCGGGAAGACCAGGTTTTTTGCCGCCGTACTCTTTGGGTGCGAGAAGACTTCCTCGACGGTTCCCTGTTCCACGACTTCGCCCATATCCAGAATGGCAACGTGTTTGCAGATGCTTTCAACGACGCTCATCTGATGGGTAATAACGACAACGGTTATGCCGAGCCGTTTGTTGATATCCTTGATGAGTTCCAGGATGGAGTTCGTGGTATTCGGATCCAATGCGCTGGTCGCCTCGTCGCAGAGCAGGACCTTCGGATTGGTCGTCAGGGCTCTGGCGATGGCAACACGCTGCTGCTGGCCGCCGGATAACTGTGCCGGATAGGCTTTTGCCTTATCCTGCAGGCCGACGATTTCCAGAAGTTCCAGCGCCTTCTTCTTTGCTTCGGTCCGGTTCATACCGAGCAGTTCCAGAGGGAACATGACATTCTTGAGGCAGGTCCTCTGCATCAGCAGATTGAATGCCTGGAAGATCATGGTAATATCCCGTCTCTGTGCACGGAGCTCTTTCTGGGAAAGCTGTCCCAGATCAACGCCGTCCACACAAACGGTGCCTTCGGTAGGCCGCTCGAGCATATTAATACAACGGACCAGCGTACTCTTGCCGGCACCGCTCATTCCGATGATGCCGAAGATGTCGCCGTCCGCGATGGACAGATCAATATGTTTCAAGGCTTCCAGATCGCCGTCTGCCGTCTTGAATGTTTTGCTCAGGTTCTGAATCTCGATCATAAAAAAATATCTGCCGGAAAAAACGGCCATAGACAATTTAAGCGGCCAGCCATGAAAAGCTGGCCGCTCGTTCTGTCAAATAATCATTATTTAATTGCGTCGAAGGAATCGTACTTGCTGGAGTACACACCCATTGGCTCATGATGTACTTCCAGAACAGATACAATGTGTGTTCCGTTTTCTTTATTGAAATCATCAAGGTACGGAACATGCTGGAAATAGTTGGAATCTACTTCACCGGATTCTACAACATTATTTGGAACAACATAGTCGTTGTATTCCTGAATGTCCAGCGTGATGCCTTTCGCAGCAAGGATATCTTTTGCAATTGCAAGGATGTCTGCGTGCGGTGTCGGGGATGCTGCAACGGTGATCTTGGTTCCGTTCAGTGCATCATAATCGACAGAAGCATCCAGTCCGTCCGGAGTCGGAGCGGTCAGGTCACAGACGATAGCACCCTTGTATTCGGAATTGATGTAATCAGCAACAGCCTGGCTGTTCACTGCAGCGATCAGGGCTTTGATCTTATCGGAATTCTCATTGCCTTCTTTGACCGCAATGATATTCGGATAAGAAACATCGGTGCCTTCCGTTACAAACGGAGTAAGGCCGGCATCAATTGCGTAGTTGGAATTGATGACCGCATAATCCAGGTCCTGAAGAACGTTTGGAAGCTGTGCTGCTTCGATCTCGCTGAATTCGATCCCGTATGGGTTGTCAACGATATCCATAACGGTTGCTTCCACATCGCCGGTATCTTTCAGCGTGATCAGACCCTGAACCTGTAAAAGCGCTAATGCTCTTGCTTCGTTGGTCGGATCGTTCGGGATGCCGATCTTGATAGTTTTTGCCGGAGCCGGAGCACTGCCGCTCCCTGCCGGGGTGTCATTCCCTTTGTTGCCGCCGCAAGCTGTCAGCGCAAATGCGGAAACTGCCAGAACAGCTGCGAATACGATTGCAAGAATCTTCTTCATAATAACTCTCCTATCATAATTAATTACTTCTATAATAAAACAAGCTTATCGTTAATATTAAAACGCAAAGCCTATTTTTTCAAGATTTTTTTGACGTGAATGCCATGTTCTGCGCGAGGCATTGCAGCTTTTCGATATAAGATGGGGAAGTGCCACAGCAGCCGCCGATGATATTGGCGCCCGCCTCGATGATAGACATCATGGAAATGGCAAAAGAGTCATCTGTCAGGTCATATTTTGTGGTTCCGTTCGGACCCGGCATCGGGAGGCCGGCATTTGGTTTTGCCAGAATCGGAAGATTGGTCGCGTCACGCATTTCCTCAATAATGGAAAGCATACGGTCCGGACCAGTGGAGCAGTTGGCGCCAACCACATCGGCACCGGCATCGGTCAGGGCTTTCGCACAGGTTTCCGGTTTTTCACCGTAAAGCGTCCGGCCGTTTGACTCAAACGTCAGACTTGCCATGACCGGAAGATCACAGACTTCCCCGGCAGCTTCTACGGCCGCTAGAGTCTCCTGCAGGCTCATCATCGTTTCAACGATGAGCAGATCACACCCCGCATCCGCCAGGGCCTTGATCTGTTCCCGGTAGATTTCTTTTATTTCGGAATATTCTTCCTCCTCAAACAGAACGATGGAAGAGGAGGTCATGGATAGATCGCCCGCAACCAGGGCTTTGGATCCGGCTGCTTCCCGGGACAGTTCCACCAGTTGCCGGTTGATCTGCCGGACATCGTTGGCGAATCCGTGCTCCGCGAGTTTGGCCCGGTTGGCGGTAAAGGTCGGAGCGTAGATGATGTCGCTCCCGGCGGAAACATATTGTTTCTGCAGATTGATCAATACGTCCGGATGATGCAGGACCCAGTCCTCGGAACAGACGTCTGCAGGCATGCCGGCCGCAAGAAGAAAAGAGCCGGTCGCACCGTCCAGGATCAGGATATTATCTTCAATAATGAATTGAAAGGCCTCTTTCTTCATGAAAAACATTATAGCAGGCAGATGGAAAAACACAACATTATCACATCATTTTGTTGATTGTTTGCGAAAGAATACAATGCTATAATGCCAGTATCAAACAAGTCATGTACTGTCTGAAGATATTCAGATTTTAGGATAGGTACAGCATATTACATTTTCAAAGAGACCGGCTGAGGACCGGTCTCTTTGATTTTTACAGATGATATTAATCTGGTTATTTATTCTGCTTTTCCACGCGTTCCATGATATCTGCCATCACTTCGGAAATCTTGATCTCCTGCGGGCAGACCTCTTCGCAGGATCTGCATCCGACGCAGTCCGTCGGCTTGCAGCCGTCCGGCAGCCTGCGCATCATCATCGGGACTCGGAAGAAAGAACCGGAGAGCTTGTCTTCATTATAGGAAGCGATCACTTCCGGAATATCGATATTGTTCGGACAATAACTGGTACAGTACCGACAGGCGGTACATGGCAGCGTGTTTTTGTTGACGAAATCCCGCGCGATCTCAAACAGCAGATCCCGCTCTTCATCGGAGACCGGTTCCTTTGAGGCAAACGTCTTCACGTTTTCTTCCAGCTGCTCCATATTGGACATTCCGGAGAGGATCATGGTGACTTCCGGGATCGCCTGCAGGAAACGGAAGCACCATTCCGGCGCGGTTGCATCCGGACGGTATTTCCGCAGTTTCTCCATATACTCCTCCGGGATGGATGCCAGCTTGCCACCGCGGACCGGTTCCATGACCCAGATCGGAATGTGATATTCTTTTAATAATTCCACACGTTTTTTTGCATTCTGGAAATCCCAGTCGAGCCAGTTCAGCTGAATCTGGCAGAACTCCATATGATCGCCGTATGCTTCCAGATATTTTTTCAGGTCATCATAATCGGCATGTGCGGAAAAGCCCAAATGGCGGATACGGCCATTCTCCTTTTGCTCATAGAAGTAATCCAGCGCGTTCCGTTCCGGATTGACGAACAGATTGATATTCAGGCGGTTGACGTTGTGCATCAGATAAAAATCGAAGTAATCCACCTGCATTTTCTCAAGCTGCTCTTCAAAGATTTCCGGCATCCGGGAGAAGAGGCTGGCATCGTAACTCGGAAACTTGGTTGCCAGATAGAAAGAATCCCGCGGGTATTCCTTCAGCAGTTTTCCGACGACGCGCTCGGAGTTTCCTCCATGATAGCCATATGCGGTATCAAAATAATTGATCCCGCTCTCCAGACAGTATGCGATCATTTTTCTTGCCAGGTCCTCGTCGATTTTCGAACTGTCCCCTTCCAGGATCGGAAGACGCATGTTTCCCATGCCGAGACCGGATAATTTTACGTCTTTAAAACCGTTATAATACATTTACTCCCTCCTTAATCGACCTGTATCGTCTCACAGGCATCCGAAAGCAGGTCAAAGATCAGAATGGATCCTTTCGGCGCCATCTCCCTCCCGGTTAGCAGGCAGAGTGCTTTTGCCATCTGCATCGCGGCGCAGGATGCCGCCGTGAACGGAAGGACCGTCTTTATGTCAGTCTCTGGTGTCTTTTCATAGAGTTTATGAAGCAGATGGTCCCCGGGATAAACGACCGCCACTTGCCCGCCCCATCCGCTGACCGCGCCGTGAATGATCGGGATGTTCTTTTCTGCAGCAACATCCTCCAACACAAAGCGCGCCTTGATGTTATCGAGGCCGTCCAGGATCAGATCGCATCCGTCCAGGAAGGCGTGATTCTCTGCGGAAAATGGTTGGCAGATCATCTCTACCTGACAGAGCGGATTCGTGCATTCGATATAGGCCTTTGCAGCTTCTGCCTTCAGCGTTCTGAGATTTCCTTCTGTGGAAAGGATCTGGCGGTTCAGATTGGATTCTTCAAATACATCCCCATCACAGACCACGATGTGTCCAATCCCCAGGCGGGCGCTGAATTCACAAAGATAGCCGCCCAAACCACCGCAGCCGATGATCGCAACCTTCTTCTGCTGAAGGAGGTCCTGGTCGGATTCTGAAATTGACGGGATGTTCCGAGAATATCTTGTTTCCATAATGAAATCATTATAGCACATAGCATACGGACAGGAAAATAAAAAAGGCGCTTGACATTAACGCGTTAAAGCGTTAAAATGCTCAAAACATCTGGAGGAAGATATGAAGAACGTAAGATTTGCCTTTTACGGATATCGCTATTATTACTATCGCCAAGAGCAATAGTTGTTTGTGACACGCGAAAAAGTGATCTTTCACAGATGAGCTGCACAAACAACGTGCGGTTTTTTTATTGCATGGGACACGGCGTGATGCCGGGGTGCCAAAACGTTTTTTCAGGAGGAAATATCATGAAGAAAAGCAGCAGATTATTAACAATTGCATTAGGCATTTGCCTGGCTGTAGTACTGACAGCATGCGGTGGCGGAAACAGTGGCGGCAATGGCGGTGGCGGTGATGATGTCAATCCGCAATCAGCACCGGAGAAGACAACCTTTACGGTTGGTATCTGCCAGCTCGTACAGCATGATGCACTGGATGCAGCAACACAGGGATTCCGCGATGCCATCACAGAAGAACTTGGTGACAGTGTTATTTTTGACGAGCAGAACGGATCCGGCGACAGCGCAACATGTGCAACCATCTGCAATGGTTTTGTATCAAACAATGTTGATCTGATCATGGCAAATGCAACTCCGGCACTTCAGGCAGCCGTTGCTTCCACCGATCAGATTCCGATCCTCGGCACTTCCGTTACCGAATATGGCGCAGCACTTGGCATTGATAACTTCAGTGGTGTCTGCGGCAACAATGTTTCCGGAACATCTGATCTGCCGCCTCTGGATGAGCAGGCTAAGATGATCAAAGACCTGTTCCCGGAAGCAAAGACAGTCGGTATCATTTACGGCAACAGCGAAGTGAACTCCATTTACCAGAAAGATGTTATGACAGAAGAACTGACAAAACTGGGACTCACGGTTACCTCGTACGGATTCACAGATTCCAACGACGTTTCTCTGGTCGCACAAACAGCATGTGAAGAAAATGATGTCCTGTTTATCCCAACCGATAACAAAGCAGCAGACAATGCAGATGCTATTGATGCAATCGCAAGACAGACCAAGACTCCTATCATCGCCGGTGAAGAAGGCATCTGTGCAAAATGCGGTGTTGCAACCCTGACGATCGATTATTACCAGTTGGGACAGGCTACCGGTAAAATGGCAGTCAAGATCCTTCTGGGCGAAGCAGACGTTTCCACGATGGCAATTGAGTATGATCCGAATCCGGTCAAGAAATACAACAAAGAATTAGCTGAACTTTACGGAGTTACCATTCCGGACGACTACATTGCATTAGACTAGGATAATTATTTATGACTAATATTTTATGTGCGATCAGCCTCGGGAATCTGGTCACCAGGCTTCCCGGCGGCATCTCTCAGGGATTGATCTGGGGATTGATGGCCCTGGGAGTCTTTATAACCTTTCGTATTTTAGATGTGGCGGACCTGTCGGTTGACGGGTCCTTTGCCACGGGCGGAGCTGTTGTCGTCATGCTGTCCATTGCCGGCCTTCCGTGTTGGCTGGCTACGATCCTTGCGCTGGTCTCAGGCCTTCTGGCTGGATTGGTCACAGGTCTTCTGCATGCAAAACTGGGTATCCCGGCCATCCTGGCAGGAATCCTGACCCAGTTTGCTTTGTATTCCGTGAACCTGCGGATCATGGGCATGTCTTCCAACCGTTCGCTGAATCCGAGCCAGTACAAGTTGGTGATCAGCATGCGGAATATTCCGAAGGCGATTCTGATCGGCGTAATCATTTCTGCGGTCATCATCGCGATCCTGTACTGGTACTTTGGAACAGAGCAGGGCTCAGCAGTCCGGGCAACCGGTACCAACAACGAGATGAGCCTCGCCCTTGGTATCAACACACCAAACATCAAGATCCTCGGTCTCGTCCTTTCCAATGGTCTGGTCGCTCTGGCCGGCGCGCTGATGGCGCAGTATCAGGGCTTTGCAGACATCAATATGGGACGAGGCAGCATCGTCATCGGTCTTGCCGCGATTATCATCGGTGAGATCCTATGCGATGCGATCTTTAAAAAAGGCTGCAACTTTGCCATCCGATTGTCCTTCGTGGTGGTCGGTGGAATCATCTACTATATTGTTATGGTCATCATCCTGTGGCTACGGCTGGACCCGAACGACCTGAAGTTATTTACAGCTTTGATCGTTACGATCTTCCTGGCGATCCCGTATCTGAAAGGAAAAACGAAGAATTCCTTCGGCTGGGCAGGGAAACGGAGTCAGAAATATGCACAGGCGATCAGCAACAGTTTTAAGAAGGGGGTCTGAGAAATGCTTTGGTTAGAACATGTATCGAAGACCTTCAACACCGGAACGATCAACGAGCGGAAAGCACTGATCGATGCCGAACTGCATATTGCACCGGGCGAATTTGTTACGGTCATTGGCGGTAACGGCGCCGGAAAATCGACGATCCTGAACGCGATTGCCGGAACGTGGCCGATCGACGAGGGTGCCATCATTCTGGACGGCGTCAACGTGACGGGCCTTCCGGAGTACAAACGCGCGCCGTACATCGGCAGAGTCTTCCAGGACCCGAAGATGGGAACGGCAGCCGACATGCAGATTGAAGAGAATCTAGCCTTAGCCCGCAGAAGAGGGCAGAGGAGAGGCCTTCGGTGGGGCGTTACAAAGGCAGAACGCGAAGAGTACCGGGAAAAGCTGGCGATCCTGCGGCTTGGACTGGAAGACCGCATGACTACAAAGGTAGGCCTTCTTTCCGGCGGACAAAGGCAGGCAATCACCCTTCTAATGGCAGTGCTGATGCGGCCGAAGCTCCTTCTTCTGGATGAGCACACGGCAGCGCTCGACCCCGCAACAGCAGCGAAAGTCCTTGAGACGACCGATCATCTGGTACAGGAGAATAATCTGACCACGCTGATGATCACGCATAACATGAAAGACGCGATTGAGCATGGGAACCGCCTGATCATGATGAACGAAGGCCGGATCATTTATGATGTGGCCGGCGAAGAAAAGCAGAAGTTGACAAGAGAAGACCTTCTGCAGAAGTTCTCGGATATTCTGTAATACTTATTAATGCAAGAAAAAGAGGCTTCCGGGAACCACTTTTTCCTGCACGGCCATATCGTTTTTGTTCCGGATATTCCTGCCAAGAAATTCCTTGCAATCAGAAAACCCTCATGCTACAATACGTACTCGTGATAATATTCCTTGCTTCCCACAAGGATGGGAGGCCAGAGACCAGAAGGAGGTGCGAGAAATGAGCAAATATGAAATAGCAGTTGTTTTAAGTGCTAAGCTCGAAGATGAAGAACGCGCCACAGTTATCGAAAGAATCAAAGGACTCGTAGAGCGATTTGGCGGAGCTGTTACATCCGTAGATGACTGGGGTAAAAAGAGACTTGCTTATGAGATTCAGAAAATGAACGAAGCATTCTACTACTTCATCCACTTTGAGAGCGAGAACACGGACTGTCCGAACGAAATGGAACAGCAGCTTCGTATCATGGACGGCGTGATCAGGTATTTGGTAGTTCGTGAAGACGAAGAGTAACTATCGAATGGCACGGAACACTCGTACGAAAAAGGAGTTACAATGAATAAAGTAATACTTATGGGACGTTTAACGAGAGATCCCGAAATAAGATACGCACAGGATAATTCATTGACGATTGCCAGATTCACATTAGCCGTTGACCGTCGTTTCAAAAGAGACAACAACCAGCAGACAGCAGATTTCATTTCCTGCGTCGCGTTTGGGAAAACAGCAGAGTTCTTCGAGAAATATATGAAGCAGGGCACAAAAGTCTGCCTGGAGGGAAGAATTCAGACCAGTACCTTTAATAAGCAGGACGGCAGCAAAGGTTACTCCACAGATGTTGTGGTAGAGAATGTGGAATTTGCCGAGAGCAAAGGAACGACATCGACCAACACCGGTTCACAGCCGCAGCAGCCACAGCAGGCAGCACCGGCACCGGCACCGGCTCCGATGGAGGCAGCAGGCGAAGGATTCATGAATATCGCTGACGGATTAGAAGACGAGGGTTTGCCATTTAATTAAAATCATTCAGGAGGTTAATCATTATGGCATATAACAAAGAGGACAGGGGCGACGCTCCAAGAAGAAGACCGAACATTCGCAGAAGAAAAAAAGTTTGCATTTTCTGTGGAGAAAAAGCGCAGAAGATCGATTATAAAGATGTCAACACATTAAAG
>JAFZKG010000022.1 GCA_017553695.1 Lachnospiraceae bacterium | reverse complement strand
CTCATAGGATTCTTCCACTTCTTTCCGGATCGCATAGGTGGATTCCGGAAGCGGAGATGCATGCAGTTCCTTCCGGTTCTGCGTGGTCACATCCAATGTGGATTCCAGTGAGCGGATGATCGCATCATTCTTGACAGTCAGGTTCTCGATCGCGTCAGAAAGGATATCCTGGATCTCTGCCAGAGAATTATCCGTATACTGCATTGCTGCTCTGCGAAGTTCATTGGCTTCTGCTGTTGCCTTATCCAGAATCTTCCCTGCCTGATCCGTTGCTTCCTCAATTACCTTTGAAGCTTCTCTGTATGCCTGCTGCATGACTTCATGCTCGGAGACAAGATCCGAAGTCATCTTATTAGCACGTTTGATCATGGAGTCGGATTTTTCCTGTGCATCTCTCAAGATAGCATCCCGGTTTGCAATGATCCTCTGATATTTCTTGATCTCATCCGGAATAGACATTTTTAAATCTTCGATCAGCTCATCCAGTTCGTCCCGGTTCACAATGATCTTTGTATTGGACAGAGGCTGATATTTGCAGCTGTCGATAAAATCTTCAATTTCGGCAATAATCTGTTCGATCCTACTCATAATCCTTCTCCTGCACTGTTACTTATTTTGCTTGATACGGTCCTTCACTTTTTTCTCTACTTTCTTCGTGACAAATTTACTGATGTCACCGCCGAAAGATGCCAGTTCCCTGACCGTACTGGAACTGATATAAGAATACTTCGTGGAAGTGGTCAGAAAAATCGTATCCACCTCCGGATCAATGATCCTGTTTGCCTGTGACATCTGGAATTCATATTCGAAATCCGTCACGGCGCGGAGCCCCCGGATCACAAAATTCGCACGGCTCTGCTTTGCGAAATCCACCAGAAGCCCGTCAAATGCCATTACTTTCACATTCGGGATATGGGAAATGGAATCTTTGATCATTTCCACCCGCTCCTCCGGAGTAAACAGAGGCACTTTGTTTTTATTGACCAGGACACCGACGATCAGTTCATCCACGAGTTTGGAAGCTCGTTCAATAATGTCGATATGTCCAAGCGTTACCGGATCAAATGTTCCGGGATATACAGCTCTTTTTTTCATAATTCCTGTTTCCCAAGCTTCAGGAAATAATGCTTGTTGTTTTTATATTCTTTTTCCCGGACGATTGAAAATGATGTCTCATCCAGAAACGGCAATGTGTTCTTTTTATCCGCCTCGATCACGATCAGCGTGTCCTCATCAATGATCCCGGATTCCTCCAGCGCCCTTAAAGTTTCTTCTTCAAGCCCCTTTGCATAAGGCGGATCCATGTACACAATGTCAAAATGGTAGTTTTTCAGGGACAGTTCATGGATGGCGGATACAGCTGTTTTCCGGAGCACGACTGCATCGTCCGTTAGTTTCGTAATCGCCAGGTTTTCTTCAATGCAGTTAACCGCCTTGCTGCTTGCATCCACAAAAACAGCGATCCGGGCTCCTCTGCTCAATGCCTCGATGCCGATGCCGCCTGAACCGCTGAACAGATCCAGAAACGCCGATCCCGGAATATAAGGATTCAGGATATTAAATATGGTTTCCTTGATCCTGTCGACTGTCGGTCTGGTATCAAAGCCAGGAACTGACTTTAACGTCAGTCTCCTGGCTTTTCCTGCAATTACTCTCATGCCTTATTTGGCGTCGTCACCTTTGATGTCGTCGATCATCTTATCTTCGACTTTTTCCTGGACTCCCTCGACGAAATCCTGTACTTTATCTTTCAGTTCTTCCGCCTTCTCAGCGACTTCATTCGCAGCCTCTTCCACTTTTGCCTTTGCATCAGCTACGACGTCTTCCGCTTTATCCTTGACATCTTCTACGATATCGCCGACTTTATCTTTTGCTTCTTCCACGAAGTCTTCGACCTTTTCCTTTGCTTCTTCCACAAATTCTTCGGCCTTCTCTTCTACGTTGTCTTTTATCTCAGTGATCTCTTCCCTGACTTCCTCAGCTGCTTCTGCTGCCAGTTCCTGTGCCTCTCCTGCAGCATTCTCTGCCTGCTCCATTGCGTCATCTACAACTGTCTCAACGACCTCATCCGGAACCAGATCATCTTCGAAATCTCTTCTGCTCAGGCTGATCTTCTTCTCTTCTTCTTTGAAATCAACGACTTTTGCATCGATGATCTGACCAACCTTCAGAACGTCGGAAGGTTTCTTCACATGCTTTTTGGAGATTTGGGAAACATGCAGCAGTGCGTCGATCCCTGCTTCCAGTTCAATGAATGCGCCAAAGTCAGCCATTCTTGCGACTTTACCGGTCACGATGTTGCCCGGTTTATATTTTTCTTTCGCAATGACCCATGGATTCTGATCCGGGAACTTGCAGCTCAGCGCGATCTTATTGTCTTCGATGGATTTGATGAAGACGCGGATCTTGTCGCCGACTGTCACGATGGACTTCGGTGAATCCACACGGCCCCAGCTCATCTCAGAGATGTGAAGGAGTCCATCTACACCACCCAGATCGATGAAAGCGCCAAATCCGGTCACGGATTTCACTTCGCCTTCCACGATGTCATTGACCTGCAGGGAAGCAAGGAGTTCTTTTGCTCTTTCATTCTTGGTAGCCTGCAGTATTTTTCTCCGGTTACCGATGATCCGTCTCTTGCGCGGATTGAATTCGGTAACGATGACTTCGATCTCCTGATCGATGTATTTATCCAGATCTTTTTCAAACGTATCGGATACCAGGCTTGCAGGAACAAAGATCTTTGCTCCTTCAAAAGTGGTGATCAGGCCACCGGTCGTTACTTTCTCCACCTTAACGGTGAGGACTTCCTTGTTCTCGAACGCTTCTTCCACTCGCTTGTTGGCTTTCTCTTCGCTGATCCGCTTATAAGAAAGGGCCACCTGGCCGTCGCCGTCATTGACTTTCAGGATCTTGACCTGAAGCGGATCACCGACTGAGACAACTGTTGTAAGATCAACAGATGCGTCGTTCGTGAACTCTTCTTTCGTGATGATGCCGTCTGACTTATATCCGATGTTTAACACGATCTCATCAGGTTTCACAGATATCACAGTGCCGTCTACGATCTCCCCCGTTCGTATTGTTTTGATTGATTCATCAATCATTTGATCAAAGCTTTTTTCCTCTGACATAAAGAAAAACCTCCTGAATAATATTGTTTGGGGTTGAGGCCCCAGCTGTAATACCTACAACTTTAGCTTCTCGCAGATCGACATTGTCAAGATCCTTAAGGGTCTGAATATAGTAAGTATCCGTGCAATACTCTTTACAGATGCGATAGAGCTTCTGCGTGTTCGAACTCTTCGGATCCCCAATCACGATCATCTTCTGAACACGTTGCGCAATAGACCCAGCTTCTTCCTGCCGAGCCTGTGTCGCATTGCAAATCGTATTTATAGCAGTAATATCATAACCTTTTCTTTTTAATATTTCAACTAAATCTTTGAATTTCAAATGGTGAAACGTGGTTTGTGAGACCACGCACAGAGGTGCCTTCCCGGATGCCGTAAATGCCTCTGCTTCCTCCTCATTTCCGATGACCGAAACGCCTCCATTTGCCCATCCGATGATCCCTTGAACCTCCGGATGGCTCCTGTCGCCAATGATGACGATTTCCTCGCCCAGTGCACTTCTTTCCGCGACGATCCTGTGGATCTTTTTCACAAACGGGCAGGTGGCGTCTATAATCTCTATCCCATAAGATTCTGCCAGGTCATAGATACGTTTCGCAACCCCATGAGACCGGATGATCAGGATGTTTCCCCGGATCTTTTCCAGCTGATCCTCTTCATCAAATACCGAAACGCCCTTTTTCTCCAGTTCCCGGACCACTTCGTCATTATGAATGATCGGTCCGAAGGTATAGATCCTCCGTCCGTCCTTTGCTTTTTCAATCTGTTCATAGACCAGATTGATCGCTCTTTCCACGCCGAAACAGAATCCGGCGCTCTTTGCCAGTTCTACTTCCATAATGCAATGACTGCTGCAACAACTTCTTCGATGTTCAGGTCGGAAGTATCCACCTCGATGGCATCTTCCGCCTTGCAAAGCGGCGAGATTTCCCGATGCATATCATTGTAATCTCTCTGTTCGATGTCTTTCCGGATCTCTTCCAGTGTGCACTCGATCCCTTTTTCCGTATACTCCTTGAACCGGCGCTGCGCACGGACCTCGACGGAAGCCGTCAGATAAATCTTCAGCGTCGCATTCGGAAGCACACAGGTGCCGATGTCACGGCCGTCCATGATCACATTGTACTCTTCGGCCAGATCCCGCTGCATCTGGACCAGACGTTCCCGTACCTTTGGGAACTTGGACGTATCGGAAGCAGCCTTACTGACTTCCTCTGTCCGGATCTCCTTACTGACGTCCTCGCCGTCCAGATACATGATCTGTACGCCGTTCTCATAACGGATGAAGATATTCGCTTCTTCACATACCTTTCCGACTGCTTCCTCATCTTCCAGATCAATGCCTGCATTCAGACATGCCAGGCCAATCGTCCGGTACATGGCGCCGGTGTCCACATACATGTAGTCAAGGCGCTCTGCCAGGATCTTCGCAATCGTACTTTTTCCTGCTCCTGCAGGACCATCAATCGCTATCTGTTTCATTTTGTTCCTTTCGCGGCAGCTTTTCCTGCTGCCCATCCTGTTGAAAATGCTATCTGCAAATTAAAACCGCCCGTCAGCGCGTCCACATCCAGGACCTCTCCTGCAAAATAGACGTCCGGACGGATCTTTGACCGCATGGTTTTCGGATCGATCCCGTCCACCTTTACACCGCCATTCGTGATGACGGCCTGCTTAACGCCCGCCGTATCTGTCAGGCGGATCACAAAATCCTTCAAAATCTTCCGCAGATGTTCTCGTTCTGCCTTTGTCACGGCATTCACCTGCTTATACGGATCGATCCCGCTCTTCTCTATGACAACCGGGATCAGACTGGCCGGAAGAAGTTTTCCGAGCGCATTCTTAAATTCTTTATTCTTCTGCTCTCCGAAATCCCTTAATATCCGCTGGTCCAGCATATCCTCTGACAGTGCCGGCTTCAGATCAATGTGCAGGAAAAACTCCTCTCCTTCGATGAGCGCACGTCCGATATAGCTGGATGCTGATAAGATCAGCGGTCCGCTGACGCCATCCGATGTAAACAGCATCTCGCCAAATCCGCTGTAGTACTCTTTTCCTCCTTGCTCGATCCGGATGCCTACATTCCGAAGAGACAGTCCCTCCAGTCTGGAAATACAGGGATCATCTGAAAGCAGCGGGACCAGCGCCGGGATCGGAGTCCGTACGGTATGTCCGATCTCTTCCGCAAAACGGTATCCGTCTCCCGTTGACCCGGTAGCCGGATAAGTGATCCCGCCGGTGGCAATGATGACGGCATCCGCTGAAAGATCTGAAAGATCATGTATCTCACGATGCAGGCAGACCTTCACGCCGCATTCTTTCAGCTTCTTTTCCAGCGTCTTTATCACATCCGAAGACTTGTCCGATGCCGGAAAGACGCGGTTTCCGCGTTCAGTCTTCAGTGGCAGTCCGGCGTCTTCAAAAAAAGCACAGGTATCCCTTCCGGAAAAGGAATAGACTGCGCTGTACAGAAACTTCCCATTGCTCACGATGCTCGGAAAGAAATCAGCGATCTCACAGGCATTCGTCAGATTGCATCTGCCTTTCCCGGTGATATACAGCTTCTTTCCCAGTTTTTCGTTCTTCTCATAAAGCGTGACCTTCGCGCCTTCTTCCGCGGCAGCTATCGCCGCCATCATGCCGGAAGCGCCGCCTCCGATCACTGCGACCGTCCTCATGCGCTTATACACCTACGTCGATGATCTCTTCCGGATCGACCGGTTCTTCATCGTCAAATTGTTCGAATTCCTCTTTTTTCTCCTGCGGAAGATCCAGGGAGATCTGGCCTTCCACATCCTCCATCTCGTCGTGCACGACTTCCGGATGATATCCCAGCTCTTCTTCCGCTTCGATCTTGAATGTCTCCACCTGCTCTGCCTGAATATTAGGCAGTTCGTCATAATTGCTCAGTCCGAAACGGCGCAGGAATTCTTCCGTCGTGCCCAGGATGATCGGTCTGCCCGGCGTATTCAGACGTCCTTTTTCCTCCACCAATCCTGCTTCGATCAAGCGGTTGATGGCTTTATCAGACATGACTCCGCGGATTTTTTCCACTTCGATCTTCGTGATCGGCTGCTTATACGCAATGATGGAAAGCGTTTCCAACTGAATATCCGTCAACCGGTAGGATTTCGGGATCGATACGATCTTGATCAGGGACTCATAGGCAAATTCCTTCGTGCACATCTGATAAGAGTCCTCAATCTCGATGATCTTCAGTCCGCTCTCCCTTGCCTCATACTCTTCCTGAAGTTCGCGGACGAGCGAACGGATTGTTTTTTTATCTGTATCCAGTGCCGTGCAAAGCTTGCTGATCTCCACAGAATCGCCCATGGTGAACAGGATCGCTTCAATCACTGCTTTCATTTTCTTCGTATCCAATATCTGAAACCTCCGCTTTTCCTGCGTGCAGGATAATGTCCGTATCGTTTCCTTCCTGTTCTGCCCACATCTCGCCAGTCCGCATGAGTTCCAGCACAGCCAGGAAAGTGGCAATGATATTCATCCGGGTAATTTGCTGTTCGATCAGCCCCCGGAAACTGAACGTCTCATGGTCTGCAATATACTTGCGGATCTCCTCGATCTTATCCGGGATGCTGATTGCCTCCCTCTGGATCCGCCCGTAGCGCATAGCCTCGACGTTGACCTTCTCGGTGCTTCTTTTCAGCACGTCATCAAAGACCGCTTTCAGCCTGCTGATCGTCACGTCCCCGATAAAACGGTCCAGATCGATCGGCGGCTCATACTTGGCCACTTCTTCCGGGATCGTGGAACTCTTGTACATTGCGTGGGATGCCGTGATCGCCTTGTCTTTCAGCTCCAAAGACATATATTTGTATGTCTTGTATTCGATCAGCTTCTCCACGAGTTCTGCACGCGGATCCTCTTCATGACCTTCTGCATCCACATCCTTCGGAAGGAGCATGCGTGCCTTGATATCCAGGAGCGTTGCCGCCATGACCAGGAAATCACTCGTGATGTCCGCGTCATGTTTATCCATTTCCGACAGATACTCCAGATACTGGTCCGTGATCATGGCGATCGGAATGTCATATATGTCTACCTGGTTCTTCTCGATCAGATGAAGGAGAAGATCCAGCGGTCCTTCAAATGCATTCAGTTTAAATGAAATGTCCATGGATCTTAACTGCCATTACCTCCGGTTTATTTCCTAATCTTAAATGAACTTTGTGTGATCCGCAACCGGAAGATACGATCATCACACATTGATCCGACTCATATTTTCCCTTGTCGTACTTCGGGAACAGCACAAACTGCGGTGAAATCACGCCTCCAACCTTCGGAATGCGGACTGCACCTCCATGATAATGTCCGGACAGGACCAGATCCGCACCGGACTTCGCATATATCTTGAAGTACTTTGGCGAGTGCGCCAGAACGATATTATAGTGGTTTCGGTCCAGCGTTCCCAGATCCTTCTGCACATCTTCCTCCGTGTAAGGCGGCGTTTTTTTCTCCCGAAGAAGCTTTGGAAAGAAGGAAAGGTCCATGTCAAGCCCATATATGCGGATCTCATCATCCAGATCCATTGACGAGTTCTCCAGATAATGGATCCCATCGTTCCAGAGTTCCTCTGTCAGTCGTTCATACAAACCGTTGTAGCGTTCCCTGTCATCCCGGATCTTTCGTTCATGATTGCCAGGCGCATAAAAAACAGGCGCGATCTCACTCAGTTCCCTCAGGAACGCGAATACCGGCTCCGGATCTTTCCGTGTTGATGCGGTAAAGATGTCTCCTGCCAGAAGGATCGCATCCGCCCTGACCTCTCTCACCATGTCCAGAAGTTTCTGGTTGCCATCCCCGTATGTCCGGTTATGCAGATCGCTCAGTACTGCCAGCATAACAGTTTTCCCGGGCGGGAGTTTCCCGGTTTCCAGATCATAATCCGTCCGGGCCAGGGTGACAAACTCATAACAGGCCCTGATCGTGATGATCACGGCCAGTATTACCAGTATGCCCAAAATGACGATCCATGGTTTCATGTATTATTCCCGCTCCACGTAAATATACGATTCCGATCGTCCAAGCTGATATTTATCGCTTCCCACCTGGGCCAGGAAGATCTCATCCTGCGGGAGCGGATCATAAATGCAGCGGACCGTGTGGAAATCCAGGAACTCCGTCTTGAAATACTTTCCATTCACATTGATCATACTCCATCCCGTTATGTTGTTTCCCTGCACGTAAAGGTAAGTCTCCCCGTTCTTCTCGTCTACTTTCTTATAAGCATCGGTGATCGTGATCTCCTTGACGCCATACTGCATATCTTTCGTTTTATATGGATCAATTCCGCCGTAAGCAGATTTTCCGCCGTAAAGCAGATCGTATTCCAGATTTTTCAGGCCTTTCAGATAGCTTTTCTGATCCCCGTCCATGTGGGTCTGGTGATAACTGTTGATGACCCCGGTCCGGATTCCCAGTTTATCCAGCACTTTCGGCATCAGCTGGAATGCCTGAATATCACCGAGATCCATATCCAGTCCCATGTTGTTCCAGATCACATATTCCGTCTGCAGCAGGGTCCCATCCGTCATGTGTTCCTGCGTAAGCCCAAGGCTCGGCAGATGATCGCCGTATAAGATCAGAACGGTATCTTCTTCCCTCTTTTCCAGCATAGCCACCAGTTGACGCAGGAAATTATCCATGTCGTTGATCAGGTTCGTGAAATACTGCGCCGGATAGAGTTCTTCCCCGGTTTCCGTGTCCGTAACCCGGATCGAGTTCATATCCGGTACATTGTAATTCGGATAGCTGCCGTGACCTTCCACCGATACGGTGAACACAAAGTCCACTCCTTCCGGTGTGGAATCCAGACAGTCCCGGATGCAGTTCTTGAGGACGCGGTCACGCACCCACCACTTGGATGTGAAATCAGACTCATAGAGCTGCATGTATTCCATAGGCGTGAAGGTGTCAAAACCCAGATTCGGATAAACCGTATGCCGCTGATAGAACGTCGCGTCATTATTATGGATCGCATGTGCCGTATATCCGTCTGCATTCAGATCATATGCAACACTTTCGCAGGTTGATTTCAGAAGCACGCCTTTATAAGGGATCTCGCCGGATCCGAAGTCCTCCAGATTCATACCCGTCAGTACTTCGAATTCCGTGTTGGAAGTTCCTGCCCCGATGGACGGGACTTCCAGATATCCGGAATTACAGTTCTCCATCAACTGGCGGAAAAACGGGATCGGATCCCTGGAAAACGCAAGGTTATCCATCCGTGTGATGTCAAAGAAAGATTCCAACTGCACGACAATGATGTTCGGCTTTTCCTCGATGTCCCATTCGATTGCGGCTGTACGTTCTGTCGTGTCATCGATGATGTCCTCAATCTCCTGCGCCGAATAATCGGATGGCCTGTGGACACCATTATCAAACACCGAATTCAGGAAACAGTATGTGAAGCCATATGCCTTATATGCATTCGGCAGGTTGTTGAATGATTTCGCGATCTGCCCGGTATCCAGCGCAATGCTCAGCACAATGATCGTCAGCGCCACCGTGCCGGCCAGGATGAGCGCATTCCGGACGCGCCGGATCCCTTCCTTGATCCTTGGTCCCTTCAGCCAGACAAACACCAGGAAAGCCACAGACAGCGCACCGACCACACAATAGATGACAACTGTGACCGGATTTACATATTTATCCGCGATCTTCAGACCAGTCTTGACCATGAAGATATCCGTTGCATTGAACGGTGTGACACGCGCATTCAGGAAACCCCGGTTGATGCAGCCCATGGTGATCCAGAATGCGGAAACGATCAGATAGACGAAGACCCTCCGTTTGAACAAAAGTGCGATCAGCACCGTGCAGGCAATGAACAGCGCATTGACAAAAAAGCGACCGGATGCTGAAAAAGGAAAGCAAACCCCGCCAGGAAAGAAGCCCGCGAGATCATCTCCACCGCCAGTGTCAATGCGATCGGAAGAAACACGACCACCAGCGTGGTATAAAGATTATTCTTCTCGCTGAAAAACGTATTAAATTTGGAGTAACCTTTCCCGATTACGGCTTTGATCTTCCGGAATCGTTCTTTCGCCTTTTCCTTCAACTTATGCTCCCAATAAAGTCTATACAAGCCAAGGTGCCTGACCATTCAGCCAGACACCCTATAATAGCAGAAAATTGTGAAGTTTTGTTAAACAATCCGAATTATTCCATGCTTGCCAGTTTCTTCAGATATTCGTAACGGTCCTTTGCTTCCGCCTCGGATTTCGCGAACAGTTCTTTCGCGCGTTCCGGATTCTGCAGCTCGAGGGCCGTATACCGGACTTCATTATGCAGGAAGTCAACATATTCTGTTGTAGCTTCCTTGCTGTCCAGCATGAACGGATTCTTTCCTTCCGCTTTCAGCCTTGGATCGTAACGGAGCAGGTTCCAGTAGCCGCTGGTGACCGCCTTCTTTTCCTCAGACTGCGCCGTGCTCATGCCTCCCTTGATACCATGGTTGATACAAGGCGCATACGCAATGATCAAAGACGGTCCGTCATAGCTTTCTGCTTCAGCAAATGCCTTCACACACTGGTTCATGTCAGCGCCCATCGCGATCTGAGCCACATATACATATCCGTAACTCATGGCGATCTGTGCCAGGTCTTTCTTCTTGACATCCTTGCCTCCGGCTGCAAACTGAGCCGTTGCGCCGGTCGGAGTTGCCTTTGAGGACTGTCCGCCTGTATTGGAATAAACCTCGGTATCGAATACCAGGATATTAATGTCTTTTCCGCTTGCAATCACGTGATCGAGACCGCCGAAGCCGATATCATATGCCCAGCCATCTCCGCCGAATACCCACTGAGACTTCTTGGAAAGATACTCTTTCTGCTTCAGGATGCTCTCTACAACTTTGCTCTTGCATCCCGTTCCTTCCAGTGCGGCGATCAGTTTTTCCGTTGCCGGACCGTTTGCGGCGCCGTTTGCAAATGTATCGAGCCATTCTTTTGCGGCTGCAGCAACGTTCTCCGTTTTAGCGTTTTCTGCAACATGCTCCACTTTTTCTTTCAGTGCCCCTCGGATCGCATTATTTGCCAGCACCATGCCGTATCCAAATTCAGCTGCATCTTCAAATAGGGAGTTGTTCCATGCCGGACCCTGTCCCTTCTTGTTCACCGTATACGGCGTAGATGGGGAGGAGTTGCCCCAGATGGAAGAACATCCGGTTGCATTTGCGATGTATGCACGGTCACCGAAGAGCTGTGTCATTAATTTTGCATATGGCGTCTCGCCGCAGCCTGCGCATGCGCCGGAGAACTCAAGGAGCGGCTGTTTGAACTGGCTGCCCTTTACGGAGAATGGTTTGAATTTCTCAGCCACTTCCGGTTTCTCATCGATCGTCAGACCGTAAGCAAAGATCTCCTGCTCCTGCATCTGGCTCTCAAGCGGCTTCAGTGTCAGCGTCTCAGCCTTGTTGTTGCCCGGGCAGATGTTCGTACAGGAACCGCAGCCGGTGCAGTCCAAAGCGGAGATCGTCATCGCAAACTTCAGTCCCGGCAGTCCTGTTGCATCTTTTGCCTTCATGCCTTCCGGAGCCTTGGCCAGTTCTTCTTCTGTCAGGATGACCGGACGGATAGCAGCATGCGGGCAGACATATGCGCACTGGTTACACTGGATACAGTTATCTGCATTCCAGCAAGGAACGTCCACTGCAATGCCTCTCTTCTCGTAAGCAGCTGCGCCGCTCGGGGTATAGCCGTTCGCGTAATCCAGAAATGCGGATACCGGAATGGTATTGCCTTCCTGCGCGGAAACTTTCTTCTGAATGGTATTGACGAAATCGAGGACTTCTTTTCTGCCTTCGGTAAAGATCACACCGAGTTCTTCATCCTGTGCATTCTTCCAGTCTTCCGGCACATCGACCTTGACCACGTTCTTTGCGCCGGCATCAATAGCGGCGTAGTTCATGTTGACCACGTCCTCGCCCTTACGGCCATATGTCTTTTTAGCAGCCTCTTTCATCAGGCGGATTGCTTCCTCTTCCGGAATGATATTCGCCAGTTTGAAGAATGCTGACTGCAGGATGGTATTGATCCTGCCACCCAGGCCGATCTCTTTGCCGATCTTTACACCATCGATGGTGTAAAGGTTGATATTGTGTTCTGCGATATATCTCTTTGCCTGTCCCGGCAGATTCTGACCCAGTTCCTCTGCATCCCATGGGCAGTTCAGCAGGAAGGTTCCGCCATCCTTCAGATCCTGAACCATATTATATTTACGTACATAGGAAGAATTGTGGCATGCCACAAAATCAGCCTGGTCGATCAGATAGGTAGATTTGATCTTCGTCTTTCCGAAACGCAGATGCGAAACGGTGACACCTCCGGACTTCTTGGAGTCATAGTCGAAATAAGCCTGCACGTACTGATCCGTGTTGTCGCCGATGATCTTAATGGAGTTCTTGTTCGCGCCGACGGTTCCGTCTGCACCCAGGCCCCAGAACTTGCAGTTGATGATCGATTCCGGAACCGTGACCGGATTATAAGAAGCATCCAGGGAAAGATTCGTGACGTCATCCACAATACCGATCGTGAATTCTTTCTTCTCTGTGTTCTTGAAAACCGCAATGATCTGGGATGCCTTTGTATCCTTGGAGCCAAGGCCGTAACGTCCGGTGAAGATCGGAGTGTCATGGAACTTGGAGCCGCGGAGTGCTGCCACAACGTCCAGATATAATGGCTCGCCCAGGCTTCCCGGCTCTTTGGTACGATCCAGAACACTGATCTGCTTCACTGTCTCCGGAATCACTTCAATCAAGTGTTTTGCGCTGAACGGACGGTAAAGTCTTACTTTTACAACGCCGTATTTGCCGCCCTGACCATTCAGGAAGTCGACAGCCTCTTCAATCGTCTCGCAGACCGAACCCATGGCGATGATCACGTGCTCTGCATCCGGCGCGCCATAATAATTGAACAGGCCATAGTTTGTGCCGATCTTCTCATTCACTTTATTCATATACTCTTCCACAACCGCCGGAAGAGCTTCATAATTCTTGTTGCTTGCCTCACGGACCTGGAAGAAGATGTCCGGGTTCTGAGCGCTTCCCCATTGGCTTCCTCTTTCAGGGTTGAGGGAGGATGCCTTGAACTCTTCGATCGCTTCCATATCAACTAACTCTTTCAGGTCTTCATAATCCCAGACTTCGATCTTCTGGATCTCATGGGAAGTACGGAATCCGTCAAAGAAGTTTACAAAAGGAACTTTGCCCTTGATGGCGCTGCAGTGGGAGATTGGAGTCAGGTCCATGACTTCCTGCACACTGCTTGCACAGAGGAATGCGAAACCGGTCTGGCGGCACGCATAAATGTCGGAATGATCACCGAAGATCGACAGCGCGTGTGATGCGATCGCACGTGCAGATACATCGATGACGGCTGGAAGATGCTCGCCGGCGATTTTATACATATTCGGGATCATAAGGAGCAATCCCTGCGACGCGGTGAATGTGGTCGTCAGCGCTCCGGCAACCAGAGAACCGTGAACAGCACCAGCTGCACCAGCTTCCGACTGCATTTCCGTGACCGCTACTTCTCTGCCGAAGATGTTCTTCAATCCTTCTGTTGCCCACTTGTCCGCAAGTTCTGCCATAACCGAAGAAGGGGTGATCGGATAAATCGCTGCTACATCGGAATATGCGTAAGAAACATGAGCCGCAGCCGTATTTCCATCCATGGTTTTCATTTTTCTGGACATAGAAAGTTCCTCCTGAATGTATAAAAATAAATACAATTTCTATTTGAGTACAGATAGAGAAATTATAGCACCCACATAATATGAAGACAAGAAAAATGCTTTGGTAAAACTATCCAATATTCCTTTTGTAAAATAAAGTTCCTTGTGTTATAATTCCAAATGGCGTTCGCCCATACACCCATAGCTCAATGGATAGAGCGCAGGCCTCCGGAGCCTGAAATAGCGGTTCGACTCCGCTTGGGTGTATTTTTTTCGCTTATGCATGGTTTCCCAAAAACCAAATCGTGCATAAACGCAATTTTTGCGTTTATGAGACCGATTGTACGGATCTGCCGGTCAAAAAGACCCCGCGACTTACATCGCGGGATCTTTTTTGGAATTCGGTAATGTTTTTTCACAGACACATTGCTGCGAAACTTTTTTCAATAATCATTCGCTGATTCCCGCAATCAATTGCTGGAAATCTTTCTTATTCCATGTCACCGGAGTCGGATACAACGGATTGGCCTCTGCCATCGCCCATTTGATGATCTGCGGGATATCCTCTTCCCGGATGCAGTCAAACTTGTCCGGAATATCCATCTGCTGCTTCATATCCTCCATCCAACGGATGAAGTTCAAAGCTTTTTCTTTATCATCTTCCCCGTCCATGCAGCAGACATCTGCCAGATCTGCCAGCCGGGAATAAACTGCCGGTCCGAACTGCCGCATGACGTGTGGCAGGATCACGCTCATGGCCAGACCATGCGCAACTCCGTATAAACCGCCGAGCGTATGTCCTACCGCATGTACATATCCGACACACCCGCGTGTGAATGCACGCCCGGCATAGAATGCGGCAAACTGCATATCCTGACGGGCATCCAGATTGGAGCCATCCTGATAAGCTGTCAGCAGGCTCTTATGGATCAGCCGCACAGCATCCTTTGCCAGATGATCCTCCAGCGGTGTGTTATAAGTCTTATTTGTATACGCTTCCACTGCATGGCAGAGCGCGTCCATGCCAGTGGTAGATGTGACTTTCGGCGGAAGCCCTTTTGTCAGTTCCGGATCCAGGATCGCATAATTCGGGATCAGGCTCGGGTCGTTGATCGATGCTTTATGATGCGTCTCGTCGTCTGTGATGACAGCAGCAACGGTAGTCTCTGACCCGGTACCGGCTGTTGTCGGGATTGCAAAGAACAGCGGCAGTTTATGCATGACCTTTAAAATGCCCTGCATCTGCGTTGCCGTCTTTTTCGGATGGCATACCTTTGCGCCAATTCCCTTCGCGCAGTCCATCGGCGCACCACCGCCGAATGCAACCAGACACTCGCATTTGTTCTTTTTATAAATCAGATACCCCTCTTCCACATTCTTTGTGGTCGGGTTCACAGCCAGGTCACTGAACACGGTATACTGCAGTCCGGCATCCTCCAGTGCATGAAGCATATTATCTAACAGTCCCAACTGCATCAGATTGCTGTCCGTGACTACCAGCGCATGATTTGCGCCTTTTGCCTTCATGAGACCCGGAAGTTTACGGATACTGCCCGGTCCGCTGATGTATTCCGGCATGCGGTACCCGAGGAAATAGTTGGCCAGTTTCATGACCGCCTGAAAGATCCTGCAATACAGTTTGCTAAACATATCAAACAATCCTTTCGTGTTATTTACATAAACCGGTTTTTCACCTGGTTCTACCATATAGATTGCGCTGATCGGACATTCCCTTGCGCAGATGCCACAGCCGATGCATCCGTCCGGATCGGTCAGATATGCCACCGTCCGGATATCGCCATGCTTCTTTGGTTCTGTAAGCGCCAGAACACTCTTCGGACAGTTCTGGATGCAGACCGAGCAACCGGCACAGCTGGCTTTATCGATCTCCGGATGCAGTTTCACCCGTTCTTTTTTCGGCGCAGTTTCTGCAACTTTTGCCGGAGCCACTGTCCCAGGCTCCGTCTCGCTGGGGGGCCCATCCGTTTCTTCCTTGAACACCTGATGATCTGGCTTCGGAACATCCTCTGCGATAAACTCCACCTGTTCCGGCTGTGGTTTCGACTCCACCCAGTCCATATCGGCTGATTCTGCAGGATCAGTATGCTCAGGAACCGCCTTCACAGCCTTTTCTGCTTCAGGCGCACCCGCAGGTTCCTCACCTGGAGCCAGGATCGCATTTTCCGGACAATTGGCCGCGCATACGCCGCAGTCGATACAAAGATCCGGATCGATCTCAAACTGCACTTGCAGTTCTCCGGTGATTGCCTCTACCGGACAATTCCGTGCGCAGTTTGCACAGCCGATACATTTATCTGTAATAAAATGTGCCATCGTTACCCTCCGCAGACTGGTGACATCAGAAACACGGTATCACCGTCTTTCAGTTTGCTGTTCTTTTTACACTGTTTTCCGTTGATCACCACGATGCAGCCGTCAATGTCAGCCGCCGTGATCATCGTCGTCGGATTCACTTTTTTTGCCTCTTCCAGCAGGATCGGATACAATTCCTTTACCGAAGAAGCCTCTGCATCCAATTCTTTCAGCCCCGTATCCAGACGGAACGTGCCAAATATTTTTACCTTTACCATATATCCTCCTCAGGCAATGATCCCGAGCTTTTTCAATGTCTTCTGTGTCGGAACGCCATTCTGATCCCAGCCGCGTGCCCGGTAATACGTCTTTTTCATCCGCTCCAGCGGGACCTTTGTCTTTGGATTATTCGGATCCTGCGGAATATCCGTCAGTTTCTTTGGAAGCGTATCATCCTTCGCACTGATCCCGAACTTGCAGTCCAGTGCCCTCTCCAGCGTATAGCCGCGCTCGCCGCACCGGATATACGTTCCGAATTTCATCGGCATTCCGATTGCCAGTTCCATTTCCTTCGTGTGATGGAAGACTGGCAGATGCAATGCCAGTACCGTCGGAAATTTATTGATCAGCCTCAGCACACCGCCGATGAACGGGATCGCAAAATTGAAGATCCGCGTGATCAGTCCGTTCGGCCTCGTGATCAGAAATCCCGGGAAAAATGCGTAAGAGGTAAACAGACACTGTCCCGATGCGCTGATTGTTTCCATCAGATCCTGGAACAACATCGTAAAATCCGGTTTTGCATGCGGTGTCAACGGATTGGTAAACAGCCCCAGACCTTCCAGGATGACGAGATATCCGCCATTCAGATGGCAGCCGCCGCGGTTAGAAACCGCATAGCCCAGTCCCTGTCCGACCGCGCGTCTCGGTTCATAGGCAGCCAGTTCCAGGCCCTTGGACTGAATGGCAAAATCCAGGCCTCCGTATTTTTCTGCGCATTTCCGGCTGCCATTCGCCAGTTCATCGCCGAGTCCTCTCCGGTAAGCGATGTCTTCGAACAATTTGGAGAGTCCGTCCGTTTTCCCAAACTCCAGGCCATTATCCCAAAGTCCTTTTTCATTGGCCTCCATCGCAAATGCAACGGTGGATGCGCAGGAGATCGTATCCATCCCCAGTTCGTCCAGTTCGTTATTCCAGTCATGGATTTTCTGCAGATCGTTATTCAGAATGCCGCCGCCAAGAAGTCCTAACGTTTCAAGTTCCGGTCCTTTAACCTCTTTTCCTTTCACACGGACCGTCCGTGCGCATTTGATCGGGCACGTCAGACACCCCTTGTTCACGATATTGTGTTCTTCCGCAAGTGTCTCGCCATTGACCATATCAAAATCATCATATTGGCCATAGGTATAATTTTTCGTGGAAAGCATTCCGCGCATCTGCATCGAACTGACCAGACCCGCTGTGCCCAGCCGTGGCAGCTGATTGCCTGTCAGCGGATGATTCCGCAGATAATCAAACCACTTCGCGTTCCACTGTTTGACCTTTTCCGGGTTATGAATATGGAACTGGTGATTGCCGTAAGCGACGATGCCTTTGATGTTCTTCCAGCCCAGGTTCGCTCCCATGCCGGTCCGGCCGCCTGCCCGCTCATCCGAAATGACCGAGGAATACAGCACCAGATTCTCCCCTGCCGGTCCGATTACGATCTGTCCGTGCCTTGTTTTTCCTTTCCCCGCCAGGATCTCGTGCAGCCGCTCCTGCGTCGGCGTTGCCAAAAGCCCCCACAGGCCATCCTCATCCGCGTTATGAAACAGAAAAGTCCCATTATTGATTTCAATCCAGGTATGCTCCTTGCACTTGCCCTTCAGAATAATTGCATCAATGCCGGCCCTCTTCAGATAGTATCCGAAGGAGCCTCCGCAGTTCGATGTACCGATGTGCCCGGTCTGTGGTGAGATACCAGAAATATTGAAACGACCGGACGACGGCGCGCCAGTGCCTGTCAATGGTCCGGTCGAAATGACAACAAGATTATCTTCCGAGAAAGCCGTTTCCGTCCCTCTCAGATTATCATAAAGAATTTTATCTGCCATCGTCTTTCCGCCAATGAACAGTTCCCGCTCCCTGTCATTCCAGGGATATTCCTGAACCTCCTCGGTAGAAAGATCGATCAGCACGACACGGCCCATATATCCGCCGTAAATAGTACCCATGCTTCACTCCCGATTGTACAGATATTTATACATTTTGATTGTATGCCCTTTACCGGTAAAATGCAATCGATTGTCACATTTCTGACGATGCATGCATCTATTCTTGCAAACCACATCCATTATTAATACAATGAGAGTGGTTTATACCAAAGGAGGGAAACAAAAATGAAACTATGGAAAATCATTCCAGCCACGATCGTCATGCTGACTCTGCTTGCAGCACTTTGCGCTTGTGGTGAAAAAAAAGAAGAACCGGTCCCTGAGGGAAGCGGCTCGGCAGCTCAACCGGCACAAGATACCGGCATTGGCCTGGATATCCTGATCGAGGAAGATGACAGCATGATCAACACCTACTCTCTTCTTGCAGTGAATCCGCAGGCTCCTTGGGTAGATGCCGATGGAAATGCTGTCGATCCTTCAACTGTCTACATCAATACGACCGGCGCAGATGCCCTGATCAACTGGATGCTTTCCGAGGAAGGGCTGAATGCAGCCGGACAGTATGGCTTCGATGATTATGGCGAGTATCTGTTCTACATTAAGGACGACTCCCCGAAATCCACTGCGGAGATCCCGGAAGCGACTCCGGAAACAAAGACGATCCGTCTTTCCACTACCACATCGGTCAACGACTCTGGTCTCCTTGGCTACCTGCTTCCAATCTTTGAAGGGAAATACGGCTATTCTGTAGAAGTTGTATCCGCAGGTACCGGCAAAGCCATCGCCAATGCGAAAATGGGAAATGCAGACCTGCTTCTGGTTCATGCAAAATCCCAGGAGGAAGATTTTGTGAATGCCGGATTCGCCCGCGTCGTGGACGGACAGAATGCCGAGCGCCTTTCTTTCATGTATAACTACTTTGTTCTTTGCGGACCAAAATCTGATCCTGCAGGCGTGAAAGCTGCTGCCGATGTAAAGGCTGCTTTCAAGGCAATCGCTGATGGAAAGTTCCTGTTCGTATCCCGTGGTGATAAGAGCGGAACGCATACCAAAGAATTATCCCTGTGGCCGGAAGAACTCGGAATCGATGTCGATGCCGAAACCTTTGAGGCATATCAGGATTGGTATGTTTCCGCAAATGCCGGCATGGCAGTCTGCCTGTCTATGGCGAACGAGCGTCAGGCTTATATCCTTTCCGATAAGGCTACATTCCTGACATTCAAAGCAAACGGCGGCATTCTTGAGTAATCGTAAGATTGCACTATGATCGGCAGTTTCGGAGAAGCATTTCGATTAATATTCAGCGGTGATTCCACTTTGTATCAGATCATCGCGGTGACATTGCGTATGACCCTGACCAGTTCTCTATTGGCACTCCTGATCGGTGTGCCGATAGGGACCTGGCTGGGCAGTGCCCGTTTCCGCGGCCGCAAAGTCCTTGTCGTGATCGATCGCGCTCTGATGGGACTCCCTCCCGTCGTTTGCGGTCTGTTTTGTTATCTGCTTTTTTCCGGCGTCGGACCTTTGCGTTCTTTGCGTCTGCTCTATACATTGGCAGGCATGGTAATCGCCCAGGTCATGCTGTTGTGCCCAATGGCGATCGGTATGATGGAAAGCCACGCCAATAACGCTGCCCCAAGGATCCGGGAAAATACCAGAGGTCTTGGGATTGGAAGATTCCGTACTCTTCTGCTCACTATGAATGAAAGCCGCTATCACATCGCCACTACCTTTCTGACACTTCTCGGCCGTGCGCTTGCGGAAGTAGGCGCAGTATCGATCGTTGGCGGCGCGATCATGTTTAAAACAAACGTAATGACCACTGCGATCATGGATTACACCAGCATGGGCAACTTCAAGACCGCGCTGGCTTTGGGCATCATCCTGCTGTTCCTTTCACTTGCTTTAAACATCATCGTTGCATTGATTCAGGGGAGGTTTGAGAAATGATCCTTCCTGCATTAAAGAAAGCCTATCAGGGACAAATCGTACTGGACATTCCGTCAATAGAAATTGCAGACGGCAGTATTGTCGCCATCTGCGGGCAGAACGGTTCCGGCAAATCTACGCTGGCCAAGATCCTGGCCGGCATCGAAAAGCCGGATACAGGTTCATCAATAGATTTATCTGCCCGTTCAGATAATGATGCCACTATCACAAAGCGTTACACGGTCGGTTATCTACCGCAGCAAAGCTACGCTTTTCACATGTCTGTACGCAGCAATATCCTGTTAAATAAAGATCCGAAAAAGACAGCGCAGGAGAACGCTGCACAGGCTGAAACACTTCTTAAAAAGATCGGTCTGGAAAGCATGGCAAAGAAAAACGCGAAAAAACTCTCCGGTGGCGAAACGCAAAAAATGGCGCTGGCGCGTCTTCTTATGAAACCGTATGATCTGCTCATCCTGGACGAGCCAACGGCATCCATGGATACCGCATCTCTCCCAACCGCCGAAGCACTCATCCGCGACTATCAAGGCCGTACCGGTTGTACCATTCTGATCATCACACATTCTGCGGAACAGGCGCAGCGTCTGGCCAGCCAGATTATCCATTTGGAAGATGGAAAACTCGCCTGACCAGCTCCGCCAGGCGTTGCTCTATTCTTTTTCAAGATACCATTTCAAAAAATGACCAAAAAAATACGTTTTTACAACACTCTTTTTTTGAACTCAGAAGGTGCCTAAAAAAAGCAATGATGTTGTAACGTTTTCGAAACACAATTGTCATGGAAACGATCACTTTTCGCAGGTGTTCTCATGCAAAATGATCCTGGTTTGAAGTTATCGTCCCATGCAGTATTTCGGAAGTTGTAAAAACGCATTTTTTGTGTCAATTTCTGATTTGATCTGGCTCAACACCTTCGCAAAAGCCTCTTCATAAGCAAAATATGAAAAAAAATAAAAAGCGGACAAGCCAAAGCTCATCCGCCAATCAATCATCTATTCAATTACCACCAGTTCTTATGCTCTCGACAGATACTCTCCTGTACGGGTATCGATCTTGATCATTTCCCCCTGCTCGATGAACAGCGGGACCATGACCTGTGCGCCAGTCTCAACGATGGCTGGTTTCTTTGCGCCGGTTGCGGTATTGCCCTTGAAACCCGGCTCCGTCTCCGTTACCTGAAGCTCTACCGATGTCGGAGGCTCTACGGAAAAGACTTTGCCTTTATAGGAGCAGACACGAACCGTCTCGTTCTCTTTCACAAATTTCATGGAATCGCCTGCATCTTCATGGCTGAGCTGGATCTGCTCATATGTCTCATTATCCATGTAATTGTACATATCACCATCATCATACAGATACTGCATGTCTGCACGGTCGATATGTGCATTTTCAAACCGCTCGGTCGGGCTGAATGTTTTTTCCACAACACCGCCGTTCATGATGTTTTTCAACTTTGTCCGGACGAAAGCAGCACCTTTGCCCGGTTTCACATGCTGAAACTCAAGGACCTGATAAACGTCCCCTTCTATCTCAACTGTCAGTCCGTTTCTGAAATCGCCTGCTGATACCATATAGAAATCCTCCTTCAAAGGCTGTTTATTAACTAATTAATTTTAATTTAAAAATCCTAAAGTTTCAACTATTTCCTTGCAGATCTGATCGATCGTTTTGTTCTCCGTATCGATGACAACATCCGCCACGCTGTTGTAAAGTTCCTCCCTGCTCTTCATCAGATCCTTTACATAATCCAGATCAAAGTTCTCACCCAGAAGAGGTCTTGTCTTATCATTCTTCACGCGGTCACGGATCGTCTCTGCTGAAGCGGTCAGAAGCACGATCACGCCCTTCTCCTTGATCATCTCGATATTCTCACTGCGCAGCACAATGCCGCCGCCCAGCGAAATGACCTGGTAATTCCCCTTGATCACATGACGCAGGTGTTTCGTTTCCTTATCACGGAATACGCTTTCCGACTGGCTGGCGAAAATATCCGCGATGCTCATATGCTCCTTCATTTCGATATACGCGTCCAGGTCGATCTTGTTCAGCCCGTAATTACTTGCCAGTGCATTGGCAACCGCCGTCTTTCCCGTTCCCATGAAGCCGATCAGGAAGACTTTCCGGAAATTCTCATGGATCACATTCAGCACGCTCTCCAGCCCGTCGATCGGAATCTGTCCCGGTGCGCTGCTCTTCGTGATCGAAGCGAACGTGATAGCACTTTCCATGAATTCTCCGATGATCCGGGTAACTGTTCCGAGATGTCCCATGGAGATCGCGATGATCGGGCAGAAATCATACATATTCGCCATATTAACGGACGCGTTGATCAGATTCAGCACATCCCGCTTGCTGTTCGGCATATAAGCGACCTTCACGATATCGGCACCAAGATCCTTCATGTTGGAGAGGTCCTGCATGATCTCCTCAAACATCGGCGTTTTTTCGAAGTCATGCTTAGAAATGATGACGTAGGAGCCATTATCCTTCAGCATCTCCACGAATGACGGATCGTCTCCGATTGCAGATGCCTCCACATCAATCAATTCCGCATAATAACACTCAGAGACCATCTTCAGAAGTTTCTTGTATTCCTCGATGGTGATTTCTTGTTTTCCGCCTTCTTCTTTCCGGCGGCATGTGAAAATGATCGGCTTCCGGCAGGTATGCCGTACCTTTGCAGCGATGTCTTTCGCCTTTTCCAGATCCCGGATATGTGCATAATGATCCGCACGGAATTCGATCAGGTCACAATTAATCTCATTCGCCTGCGCTGCCAGCTCCAGGATCTCCGACCCCGTCTCACCGAGCACGATGGCGCAGATCTTCGGCTTGCCGGATCCGATGTACACATTTTTCACCTTGACCACTTTGCCCATACATTCACCTCATCATACAGACAACACTGTCACATCATTTACAGAGCGATGATATTATAACATGAACCAATATGCTGTCACCAGTAAAAAAATACAAGGGCAGTAAAAACTGCCCTTGCATAAACCATTTCTTCTTTATCAATCAATCGAATCAAACTGTCT
>JAFZKG010000161.1 GCA_017553695.1 Lachnospiraceae bacterium | reverse complement strand
GGAATCTCCTTCGGCGGACTGAAAGCAGTTCAGGACGCAAACATTAAGATCAAAAAAGGACAGATCTACGGCATGATCGGCCCGAATGGCGCCGGCAAAACGACCGTATTCAATATGCTGACCGGCGTGTATCTTCCGACAACCGGCACGTTCTACCTGAATGGGGAAGAACTGAAAGGCAAGACGCAGGAGCAGATCAACCATAAGGGAATCGCGAGAACATTCCAGAACATCCGTCTGTTCAGCAATATGTCGGTGATCCGGAACGTCATGGTCGGTCTTCATAACCAGCCGCAGTATAAATGCAGCTTCCTTTCCAGTATGTTCCGTTTGCCAAGACATTTTAAGGTAGAGAAGGCAATGCGGGAGCATGCAAAAGAGCTGCTCCGGGTCTTCGATCTGGAAGATGAGCGGAACAATCTGGCCTGCAATCTTCCTTACGGAAAACAGAGGAAACTGGAGATTGCCCGTGCGCTGGCAACCAATCCGAAACTGCTGCTTCTGGATGAGCCGGCAGCAGGCATGAACCCACAGGAGACGGCCGATCTGGTCAGCATCGTAAAAAAGATCCGGGATGATTTCGATCTGACGATCCTTCTGATCGAGCATGACATGAAATTCGTTGCCGGCCTCTGCGATGAGATCACGGTCCTGAACTTCGGAACCGTGCTGGCACAGGGCAAAACAGAAGACTGTCTGAATGATCCGGAAGTGATCAAGGCATATATTGGAGGTTGATGAGATGGCATTATTGGAAGTAAAAGACCTTCATGTGAATTACGGTGTCATCCGGGCACTGAATGGGATCAGCTTCGAAGTCAACGAAGGCGAGATCGTTACGCTGATCGGTGCAAATGGCGCAGGCAAGACCACCACGATGCAGACGATCATCGGATTGATCCCATCAAAATCCGGATCCATTCACTATGACGGTAAGGAGATCACCAAGCTGCCGTCTCATAAGATCGTCAGCATGGGCCTGAGCCAGGTCCCGGAAGGAAGACGTATTTTTCAGGAACTGTCCGTTTATGATAATCTGATGCTTGGCGCATATCTGGAAAAGGATATGAGCAAGATCAAAGCCCGGATCGAGAATGTATTTGATCAGTTCCCGATCCTGAAAGAAAGAAGAACTCAGATTGCCGGAACGCTCTCGGGTGGCGAGCAGCAGATGCTTGCCATGAGCCGCGCGCTGATGGCGGATCCGAAGCTGCTGATGCTGGATGAGCCTTCGATGGGACTTTCCCCGTTACTGGTGGGACAGGTCTTTGAGATCATCAAAGACATGAACGCAAAAGGGATCACGATCCTTCTGGTGGAACAGAATGCGGAAAAAGCCCTCGGCATTGCCGACCGGGCATATGTGCTTACCAATGGCGTGATTACGCATCAGGGCACCGGCGCTGAACTGGCCGGCTCGGAAGAGATCAAGAAAGCATATTTGGGTGGATGATCCATGTATGAAAAATACGAACAGTCAACCATAGTGTATCCCAGCCTGATGGACAGCAGCGGGCGTTTAAGCATTCCGGACTGCTTTTCCCTGTTTATGGATATTGCTTCGGTACACGCTCCACTTCTGGGCTGCGGCACGGAAGATCTTGCAAAGCAGAATCTGTTCTGGTTGACGGTAAGGTCTAAGATCAAGATCATTCGTCGGCCGTATCTGATGGAAAAGATCGTCCTTTCCACATGGCCGGAACCGCCGGAAGAAACGAGGAGCGTGCGTGATTATGCCATCACACAGGACGGGAATCCGCTAGTCCTTGGCAAAACGCTCTGGGCCGTACTGAATATGAAGACCCACCGGCTGCACAGAGTGGCGGAACTCTATCCGGAAGGGTTTGAAGCGATCCCGGATCTTGCAGTCCCGGAACCGTTCATGCAGTTTGACAAACAATTTGAGGGAGAAGAATTTGCTTCCTATACCGTTCGCTCTTCCGATATCGATTTCGGCGGACATATGAATAATATCGCCTATATCCGGGCGATCGCCGGTCTGTTTCCGGCAAAAGAGTGGCAGGATATGGAACTATCGGATGTGGAGATCCATTATAAGAACGCATGCTTTGAGGGGGATGTTCTGACATTCCAAAAAAAAGCTGCAGGAGATGGTTCCCTGCAGCTTGCCGCATTTCTTCCAAATGGGAAAATAGCCATTTACGCGTCCCTGAAATAGGGGCGCTTTTTCTTACGGCATGATCTTGTTTTCCCCGTTCAGATCCACAATATAAAATTTGAAATCATTTTTATTCTTATACCAGATCTTATCGCCGCAGACGCAGACGTCGACGACCGGATCTTCCACAAGGATCTGTTCTCCCAGGCCATTCAGCTGTATGTAGCAGAGATAGGTGTTCTGGGCTCCGCTGTAACCATAGATCCCGTCTTTCGTGACATTGATGTAATAAATGTAATCATTACAAAGAAATTGTTCCTCACCGGTTGTCAGATCATACGTGCAGAACGCGTTTTCTTCCAGATCGTTAAAGTAAAGCAGGTTTCCAGCAATCGTCATGCCTTCGATCTTGTGATCCACCAGGCAGGTCGGTTCAGAGCCGTCCAGTTTGACGCGGTACAGATACCCGAGATCCTCCTGGTTGGAATAGTACATATAGGTCCCGTCGGAACACCAGGAATAGGTTTTATCCAGCGAGTTTTCTTTTACCACATCCTTGCCATTCAGGTCCATGGAGTATAAGTACAGATTATCGAGTCCGTCATGGTAATAGATCCGGTTGTTAATGATCCGCACATCTTCCGCATGCCCATAATGGATCGTTTTTGCGTCCGACCCGTCTGTCTTCATTTTCCGGATACCCGGGTCCGAAGAACTGGAATAATAATAGATCCATCCATCCAGTACACTGATGCAGCTTGCCGGTTCGGAAGTAAGCTTGGTCTCGCCGCTTCCGTCTGGCCGGATCTTATATAAAGACTGCTTATCGTTGCTGCGATAGTAATACCATTCCCCGTCCGTTGCCAGACAGCCCGAGCTCTGAAGGTTGCCCTGTGAGTTGCCTTGTGTATAGGTCTCGGTGACGTCCATGCTGACGCCTTCGCTGGTAGCGCCTCCCCAGCCGCCGGATCCGGACCCGCCGGAAGACGAGTCATTCGTTACGGATTCTGTCGCGTCTCCGCCGGGAGTGACATTTGCCTGTTGCTGTCCGGATTTGTCCTTTCCGGTCAGGACTACGATCAGGACGATCGCTGCTATGATCACGACAGCGGCTGCTACGCAAATGATCGCGATTGTTGTTTTTTTCTTTTTCGTAGCAGCAGTCTGTTTTTCCTGCCGGACCGCCGTGATGGAATCGCGGATCGCCTCATCAGAGGCAACAGGTTCCCGTCCTTCTTCCCGCGCTTTGATGTTATCCACCAGAGAGCGGCAAAGAGAACTCAGATTGGAGATTGAAGCATCCAGCTCCGCGTTCATGGCGTCCAGCCAGTGCACGGTGGAAAGGTAATACTTCATGCCGGCGATCGGTTCTTCTTCTGTCAGCCGGAACGGCACGACCGTCACACCGGAACTAACGGCATTGCTGACCTCCCGCAATACCTGCTGCGAGATGTTTGAGCTGTTCGTAAAAATCAGGACCATGACCTTGGTGGAGCTGATCGCTTTGATGATCGAATCCGCCCAGTCCGCGCCGGGTACAATATCCCGCGGAGCATACCAGCAACGCATGTTATCGCCTTCCAGGCGGGCACAGACCGCATCGGCAATGGCTTTATCTTTATGGGAATAGCTGATAAAAACATCATGTGCCATATGATCAGCCCCCATTCATTCTAAAAGCGTTCCCTCGTTGAGATCATAGTAAAATGTATAGTGATCTCCGTCGTAATCAAAATCTACGATAATGATGGAACCATCCATAGAAGCGCTGATATTTTCTGCGCCGCCCTGATATCCTTCGATGCTGCTGAAAGCGGCATTGATTGCCGTTTCCATTGGATTGCCGGAATCTTGTGCTTCTTCTAAAGCACCCTCCGGAATATCCTTGCTGATGATCGTTCCGTCATAAGCGTTGACCACATAGGTGCATTCTTTGTCACCCAGTTTAAAGGTTACAGTGCGGTTGCCGTCTTCACCGATAAGATCTACCAGAATATCTTTTGCCTGTGACATTTCGAGTCCCAGGTCTTTAAAAATGAGGCTTACCAGATCACCGGCATCCATGGCGGTTTTTTCACTTGATTCGGCTGTCGGTGTGTCTGCCGGCGTATCGGCGTTCTTGTTTCCCCCGCATGCGGTAAGAAGTGTCACCGCGAAAACACAAGCCAAAAGTATTGCCAATAATTTTTTCATAATTAATCGCTCCTTTCAAACTACGAAAAGACGGGTTATTTGCCATCAGTATAGCAAATCGGAAGAGCATTGGAAAGATAATTGTCAATCCCTGAGCAGTCTGCTATATTAAGGAAAATACCAATCAGAAATCCCGGAAAGGACGAATAAAATGGCTTATACGGCATTGGAAAAAATGAGGATCTGCAATCGGGAACGTTTCCAGAAAGATCTTGGTCCATTTCAGCCGGCATTGCATGCGGCAATCGGAGCACAGGACCTGAAATCTGCTGCACTCCGGTTCTTGCACCAGCGTTGCGAGGGCCTTTTGTTTGATATGGAAAAAGAAGAAAACGATCCAAATACTTTTTCCGGCACCAGCATTCTGCCAGACCAGATTCCTTATAATATGCAGATGGATCTGAACCGCCTCTGCTTGGAGCGGGAATTAGAACGGTTCATTGATTCCGGCGTGGCAGAAGATGCCTATAATGTGTATTATTGTTATCTGGAAATGTTCTTCGGGCATTACGGAAAGTCCAAGAAGATGGTGGAACTGCTTTCGGAATTCGAATCCAACGGAAGCTCCCTTCTGATGAAACACAGGGATCATTATTCACATTCGGTTTATGTGTTTGCGCTGGGGCTGGCGCTTTATGAGTCCAACGAACATTACCGGAAGAAATTCAAGGAATTCTATCAGTTCGACACAGATGAAAAGAATAAAGCAGAAGCGGCAAAGGCGGCAAACACCTATCTGGAATTCTGGGGACTCACTTCGCTGTTCCATGATATCGGCTATCCGTTTGAACTGCCGTTTGAGCAGGTCATGGCTTATTTCGAAGTGGATAACCAGGAACGCGGCAAGGAAAGCGTGACGATTGCGTACCGTTCCGTGGACGTGCTGACGCAGATCGGCGAGGAAGGGAAAAAGCATTTTGAAGAGCTCTATGGCAGGAGCTTCTCGTCGATCAATGAGATTTTGGCAGCAGATATCACAGCGAAACTGGGCGGGATATATGGATTCACGGAGGAATACCTGTTAGACGTACTCACAAGAAAACCAACCAATCCGGAAACCTTCGGCTACTTCATGGATCATGCATGGTTCAGCTCCGCACGGTTATTTTGTGAACTGGTGGAGTCTCTGGGGATCGAAGGGATCAGCAAAACACATATCGACGCGTTATCCGCGATCATGCTGCACAACAGCCTGTTCAAGTTTTCGATCTGTTTTTATAAAGATGATGCGAAGCGGAAAGAGCCGCTGCGGATGGAGCTGCACCCGCTGGCCTATATGCTGATGATCTGTGATGAATTGCAGTGTTGGGACCGGACAGCCTACGGGCGGAATTCCCGTACAGAGCTACATCCGATGGGCGCACACTTTGATCTCAGCAACAACGCGATCCGTGCAGAGTATGATTATGACCGGGAAGAGCAGGAAAAGATCGATACTTTCCAAACAGAATATCAGGCATGGGAAAATGCCGGCCGCAAGGACAAGGCGCCGCGGTTGAAAGCATACAGTGACATGGCGGAAAAAGAGCAGCGGTTCGTTGCGGATATCGAAATGATCGTGAATACAGAGGAAATGCCTCTCACGGTTGTACCGACCACACGGAAACTGGATCGCCGCCTCAAACACACATATCTTTCCAGCAGCAATTTCCTGCATTTATATGATTTTGCCGTTGCATTGAATGGCCGGTATTCTTATCAAGGGGAAGAGAAGAGTGTAGATACGGAAATACTGGAAGAAGAGTTTGAAAAACTGTCGCTGGAATACCAGCTGTCCAATATCAATCAGGCAAAGAATTTCAGCCGGTATCTGAATGCGATCCATTGCTTCTTTACCGATAAGCCGGTGGATTATGAAATGGTCACGGAATTCCTGCCGGAGCACATCGCCGTATTTGCCCCGATGGAACATGAACGCTGGATCACAGAACATGCGTCGATGGGCTGGACATATGGAGATGATTATGAAACATTGGCCGAGGAGCACGGTTTAAGCGCAAAGGATCTGCGAGAGCAGTTCCGACAGCATAAACTGGCCATGGAAGGGGATCCGACAAAAGAAGAGATTCATAAGCATTACGAGAGTCTTTCGGATGAAGACAAAGGAAAAGACTGGAGACCGTTCAACAGCATGCTGAAACTGATCAAAAAGTTCGATGGACTCAGGATCTACAAACTGGATCAGAATGAATAAACAGATAACCGGATAAAAAAGAGCTGCCTTCGGGCAGCCCTTTTTCGTTTATACCATTGGTATTAATCTTACTGCACTTCTGCACCGCCCCATTCGACGACGGTGAATCCTTTCCGCTCAAACGGAATGATCTCCGGCGCGGTCACATCAACCGGACCATCCACTGCTTTGTATGCCATAAAGATACGCAGAATGCTGTCCGGCTGTGGATCGATCATCATCTGCGCCACGTCGGTATAGCAGGTCGTCTGGAAGGTGATCAGGTTAAATGTGTTCTTCTGCATCCGCGGCTGCCAGTAATCGATGAAGTCATTGTATTCCTCCGGGATCAGACCCATCTGCGGGAGGATCTCCAGAAGGAATTCTCTTGTATCACTGCCGGCAACAACATAGCCCTTCGACCAGTCATAAGCCGGCTCGCTGTCAGACTCCCAATAAATGTAGGAATATTCTTTGCCGGTCGCCTTGTCGATCAGAGTACCATCCGGATATGCTGTCACGTACCATCCGTTCTGATAGAGCGGAGCCGTGCGGGTAAACTTGCCTTCGGATAATTTCACATTTACGGACACGTCAACTTTCTCTTCCGGATACAGGTAGATTGCCGGTTTTGCCATGCCGCCGGATGCGGTGATGAATTGAGAATTGACCCATCCGTAGCGTCCGTTGTATTTGATGAAGATCCAATCTCCATACCAGCCTTCTTCGGCGACTTCCGTTCCGTATGGGATCAGGTCGATGATGGAATAGTTGGTGCCAGGACCCAGCCGTAAATACAGACCGTCCGTCGTATTCACATACCCGTGATAACCATAATCGACCCAGTTATCCGGATAGACCAGCGTGTTCGGATCGCTGCTCGCCGGTGCCGTAGTCTGCTGTTGCAGGGCGGAGGCGTTATCGGTCAGATAATCGCAGGAACACCATCCAGTCAATCCGGCAACCGAAGTATAAGCCCAGTTGTTTTCGATCTTCTGAACCGTGATCGCTGTGCCATAGTTGATCAGATAGATGATATTGTATTGTTGTCCCGGACCTTCACGGAGATACAGGCCGCCTTGAGCCGTCGTATACATGGTCTTTGGGAAAGTCGTCTGGGCCTGGGAGGCAGTTGTCGTCGTTTCTGTCAGCGATTCTTTTGCGGTTGTCGTTTCCGGAACGGCCTCTGTGGTTGCTTCGGTCACATATTCGGTATCCGCTTCCGTTGGCAGTGGCTGGCTGTTAACTTTCCCTTTCAGGACAAAGAGGAAGAGAGCAAGAACGATCGCTGCCACAACGGCTATGCCGCCAATGATGATTAGGATCAATGCCCAAACTGGTAGCCGTTTCTGTGGGGCAGGAGCGGCCCCTTCATAGAAAGATTCCTCGTAAACCGGTTGTTCCTGATAGATTGGTTCATCCGGCGCCGGCTGCTGGCCGCTGACCCGCGTTCCGCATCCTGTACAGAACAGATCACCGTCCCTTAATTCTTTTCCGCAATTTGGACAAAACATTTTCTTTTCCCCTTCTCCAAACCAAGCAAGTCAGATTGTCACAAAAAATATATTTTATTATAGCACCAACTATTTAAAGGTCAAAAAAGAAAATCAGCAAAAAACAAGACCGCTGCGTTTGGCAGCGGCCTTGAAAATGAAAGGGGGTATTAATATTTTCCGTACAGTTCCAATGTTTCGAACATCGCGTCTAAGTTTTCTTCGTTTGCGTTTTCCAGGCAGCCATCAAAATCGAAGATATAACCGCCGCCCGGTGCGCAGGTATCCAGCAAGTATCTGGTGTCATCGATGATCTGCTGCTTTGTTCCGAATTCCATTCTTGAGATGGAAAGGTTGCCGGAGATGCAGGCGATGCCGGAGAGTTTTTCTTTGGCTCTCTTCATGTCGACCTTTTCGAAGTGATACAGGACCTTGCCTGCCGGCACATCCGTCAGGAAATCGATCCGGGTATCATACGGCCCCTCCGTATAGATATAAGGAAGAACGTCTCCCATATCGATCAGAGCCATGATGATCTTCTTTAACGGTTTCCAGTACAAACGCTCATATAGTTGATCACTCAGAAATCCGTCCATTCCCTTGTGCAGCGGGAAGAAGATGGACTTGAATGGAAGGTCCACAAAACGCAGATACTGCAGTCGGGCGATCTGCATGTCCGCGAACCGGTCAACGACTTCTTCTACGTATGGAAGAACGTCTTCATCGGTCACATCTTCAAAGATTCCCAGCGTTCCGCGGAAATAATCCCCCAGGATGTCATATGGTGCTTCCGAAATGCCGGTGATCATGCCCGGGTAGCCCATCCCTGCCAGAATCCCGGAAAACTGTATGGTTGCTTCCAAAGCTTTTGCATTTTCTTCGCCGATCTTCCGGAGCAGGTCCATCGCTTCCAGCACCTGCGGATCATACAGCACACTCAATGCACTGCTGTCCAGGATCGTTCCGGATGCGAAGAAGATATTTTGTGTTCCCTGGATGTTCGGGAAGGCACGCGGAATATATTTGCGCAGCATGAAGCCGGTGTAGTCCGAAAGCAGTTCCGGATACTCGTCCTGTTCCATGAATGCAATCTCGTGGATCTGGTGCGTCGAGTATTTATCAATGGTTGTACCCGGCTTGCCAGGCCAGTCGATGATCCGGGTACCGGCCAGTTCGTTTGCGACGCCGCTGTAGAAGAGCGGAGCGCTGCCTGCGTCCACGTTCGGATACTTCTTCAGAAATTCAATCGCGCAGTTGCCGGCTTTCTGGAAATCATAAAAATGATCCGCGTAACTGCCGCCGGTGAAACGGGTAATGATACCGTCAAAAAAAGGCGTAACCGGCACGCGGTCCGGCTGACCCAGCGCAATCGCTGTCATTATGCGCCCAAGGCGCTGTCCCAAAGCGGCAAAGTTGCCGCCATCCATATTATTATCGCTCATCCTAAAATCCTCCTTATAAAAGTAAAACCTCTATGCTATGCGAGAATTATAAATGGCGCATCATGGAAAAGGATAGCCGCAAATCATTGAATAATCCGAATGATTATGCTACAGTATGTTGCAGAGGTGAAAATATTGAAAATAACGGCAGGAATCCTATTTTTCCTAATAGAAAATGAAAACAGAATGCAACATTTTTGTCACGGAGCAGACCAGGAAGACCTTTCGCGCGTGCAGTTGTATGAAGGAGAGCAACAGGCAGAGAGGGGTGTTCTTTATCTGTATCCGGACAAACAAGGCTGTCTTCTTATGGCATGCCGCAGAACGTGTGCCATCTCCGAAGAAAAGCTGAAGTTGTTTTTCAGATCCAGTCAGACAACGGTTGGCGGAATGAATGATTTCAGCATATGCCTTCTCCCGGATGCAAAAACGGCAGCAGCACCGACAGAAAAGATCCTTCTGATATGGAATCGCTATCTGCAGATGCAGAATGAGATCCTAGAGCAAGCCGCACAGGAAGATTCAAAAGGGGTCCTGGACCTTGCGGCACAGCTATTGAATCGGCAATTTTCGCTGGTCGACCGGGATATGTTTGTCATATATGAAACAGCCGGCGTCATGAAAGCGTTATACGCGAAACTGGGAGAAAATTATTCGAAAGAGATCGTTGAAGAACTCCTCTTATCAAAAGATTTTCATGAGGCGGCCACGTCCGAAGAGCCGTTTTATTATCTTATGGAAAGTGTGAATCAGAATTGCTACTGCTGCAACATTTCTCCGGATGGCATCTATCAGGCAAGGCTGGTCGTGCATGTAAAAGAAGACGAGGAAGTGCTTCCTTCCGGTGCAGAGCAGATTTCCGAAATGCTTGCATCCATTCTCACACAGATGGTCCGGAATCAGACGCTGAAAACACATTCGAATGAAAATGAACTGCTGCATCGGCTCTGTGGCATGATCGCAGAAGGCGCCATTGTGGATCCGGAAGAGATCCGCAAAGCAGCTGCTACGTTTTTCCGTTCGACTTCACAAACCTACCAGGTCTTTTGTCTGGAACCATATAAGGCAAGCGGCTGGGAGACACAGATGGAGACCACGCTTCCGGTGATCGTTAGAAAACTGGAGCAGGAATGGCCGGGAACCTGTGCGATCGCCTCGGGGCAGCAGATCTTCTGGTTGGCGACGCGGCCGGCAACGGTTTCTGCAGATGAGAGATACGCTTTTTATCAGCAATTGATGCTTTTCTTAAGGGAGACGGTATTCCGAGCAGGAGCCAGCAGCCCTTTTGCAGATATCTCGCAGCTGCCGGATGCTTTTGATCAGGCGAAAGCCGCACTATGGACCGGCAATAAAAGAGATCCGAGCTACTGGTTCTACCGGTTTGATGATTACCGCTTGGATTATATGATCGATCTCATGCGGGGAAACAGTGTCGGAGGGGAGTTGCTGTTACATCCGGCCTTAAAACTGTTGGCGGAATATGATAAAGCGCACGAAAGCCAATTATCGGAAACATTGAGAGTCTTTATCGAGAAACGGCAGAATGTCACGCAGGCAGCGGAAGCTTTGTTCGTTCACAGGACCACGCTATTCCGGCGCCTCAACCAGATCCGGGAACTGACAGGGCTCTCGTTTGAGAATCCGAAAGAGATGCTGTCATTGCAGCTGTCGTATTATCTGAATGAGACAAACATTTCAAAATAGACGGAGAATATAGTATAATCTCAAACATATAATAGATAGAAAAGAGAGGGGATAAAATGGTTATCAGCAAACACATCCCATATGACGGAGTCAACAATACCCGCGACCTGGGAGGAATGAAAACAAAAGATGGCGCAATTATAAAAGCCGGATTCCTTTTCCGGGGTGGCATGCTTTTTAACGCATCCGATAAGGATAAAGAGCATCTTACAAATATGTTGGATCTGGTCGTGGATTTCCGTTCCGATCAGGAAGTACTCGAAAAACCGGATCCGGAACTGGAAGGTATCGATAACTTCCATATCCCGATCCTGGAACAGCGGGCAGCCGGTGTCACCAGAGAAAAGAAAACGGACGAACAGATCAAACTGCCTTCCTACAACACGGTGGAGGAAGCAAAAGCAATCATGAGCAGAGTTTACAGGCGGTTTGTGGAAAGCGATTACTCCCGTTCCCAGTATGAAAAATTCATGCGTCTGGTTATGGACGGAAAATACGAAAGGATCCTGTGGCACTGCACAGCCGGAAAAGACCGGACCGGTTTTGCGGCGATGGTCCTGCAGCGGATCCTCGGGATCGAAGACGATGTGATCATGGAAGACTACCTCATCACGAATAAGTATCTGGTAGAGGAAGTCGGACAGATCAAGGAAATGATCCGC
>JAFZKG010000160.1 GCA_017553695.1 Lachnospiraceae bacterium | reverse complement strand
TTCCGGTGTATACGGACCGCCAAGTCTGCCCTTTGCATACTTTTCCGGATCCGTAGCAGCAGCGATCGCTGCTTTCACTTCTTCTTCCGGAACATTCAGATCAAATTTCCGATACCATCTTCTCATTAATTCCATAATACCCTCTCCTTTGTATATCAAATAATTGTTGCCATTTGCATTATACCACGCAACTAGAAATCCAACGACTATTTTCTCACACGATCCGCGTCATGAAACTGTTCAGCACCTGCTCTACCAGGAACAGGCTGCCGCGGATACCTACCATCGTCTTCTGGATCACGTCCACATAACCCATCGTAGGGTTTGCGATCTCGATCCCGCAGAACTGTTTCTTCTGAAGCATCAACTCGGAAATGATGTTCGCGTCTGAGAAAACGATTTCTGCTGTCGTATTTCCGATCTCCCGGGTATCGCGGATCATGCCCAGATACTCCGTCAGGAAGCGGGTAAGGCCCTCTTCCTGCGATGGGAAGGAACTCACCGCAAAGACGGTGCCATCCGGTTTGCCGCATGCATTGTAGATGCCGCTGATGTTATACCAGGCAAGCGCCCGGGAATACTCGATTTCTTCTTTTACTTTTTCACAGTCCGTCTTCAGGATTTCTGACACATCAGAGGAAAACTTCAGCGTCGCATCGAATCCGATTGGCGGAACTTCACAGATATAGTATGGCATCTGCTTCTGCTCTTGCAGCCATTTCGCGGCAGATGCTCCCATCTCCGGATAAAGAACGATATTCAGATCCGCTTCCGGAATGCGCTTGATCTCATCCAGAGAGCAGCCGGCGCAGAGGATGCAGTTCACGTCGATCCCGCACATGGAAAGGATGCGGCGGATCTCTTCCATATCACCAAGCGCATATTTCTGCCAGATGGAAATGCCCAGAATGTTGACGGTCGGCCGCAGCTTCGTAACACATTCCGCAGTGCTCTTCTCTCCCCACAGACGGTCACCTGCCTGGCGGAAGAGTTCCAGCAGTGCCGTATCACATCCTTCATAATACTCCGTGGAAAACCCTGGTGACTCCAGCACCAGAGTCGGAATGTCCGGAAAGATCTCCCTGCACAGCTCCCGCGGATCATCACCGATCAGCGATGCGCCCGGTGCGTTGATCACCGTGATCAGGTCACAGGCAATGTGTTCCCTGATATAAGTAAGACCTGCGCGGACTTTGTCCAGCGTGCCGTATACATAATCATGTCCGTCCAGCCAGGTGCATGGCACACGTGGCTGACGGAAAAACCATTCATTCAGAAAATCGAAGCGGACCTCCACTTTTTCGCCATCCTCTTCGACCGGCAGATACAGCGGTGGCCTCGGCATCAGGAAATGCGACGTGGTACTGTGATAAAACTTGCAGCCCATCGGCCCGTTCAGAAGGATTACGGAATTCTTGATCCCTTCCATGGTAAAGATCATGCCGCTGATGCCGTCCGGGGAAATGCTCCTGATCTCATTATTGGAAATATTTTTCGAACAGTTTTCTGTCACTTTCCCATTCCCCCTTTCGCTTCGTATTCATCAGACGGATCCACCGCTCCATGATCTCCGCTGCGCTCATCACGCCAAGATCCGGGATCATCGGAAGCGCATCCGTGATTGCATGATCATCTCCCTCATCTGACGTATAGGCAGACAGGATGATATCCGGCTTCTTCTCCCGGATCAGCTGTCTGGTCCGGCTCGCATCCAGGATCTCCACGGCATTTTCCATTCGTTCCGGATGCTTCGATATGACCAGCGGCGTCCGCAGATAATTGTAAACACCGATATGGATAAAATTCAGACCGACTTCATAGGCAGTATCCAGAAGCCAGTCGATGTTGCTGTTGATGGTTGTCAGGAAAACCTTCTTTCCTTCCAGATGGCTCTTCAGGTACGCGACTTTTTCCTGATAATCCTTCTGCTCATTCTGGATCAGGTCTTTTGCTTTTTCTTCGCACCTGAAGAATGCCGCAATGGCAAGGATCCAGTTTTTCGTTGCTTCAAATCCGATTGGCAGAGGTTCCTCCAGGAAGGTGCATCCGAACTCGCTGATCATATACTGCTTCAGCATCTGCGCATCGGAGGTGTCGGACGCCAGGATATTTAACGGTGCAGCCAGGATCTGCCGTACCTCTTCCACCTTTGCATCTCCCAGGAAACGGCAATTTACTTCAATGCCCATGGCGGAAAGCAGCCGCTCCATGACTGCGAAATTGGAATCTTTATTCGTGGCAATTCCTGCCTCTCCGATGATGTTGACACAGTTTGTCTTCTTCGGAATATTTCTGTCAGTCAGACGGTCAAGCAGCATGTTCGTCGCCATGCGCAGACCTTCCATATAGTCTCCGTTCATGTCTCCATCCGCCGGGATGGCAATGACCGGGATCTCCTCTGTAGACATATCTTCCACAGATTTCAGATCGTCTCCGATGATACCGGCGACGCAGGTGCTTACCACGATCACAGCACCCGGCTTCTGATCCAATGCCTGCATGACCGCATCCCGCAGAAGATCCATGCCTCCGAATACAGCCTCTGCATGGCTGATGTCCGTGCTAGTAAAATTCGGGCTGATGGAAGACGGGAGCAAGACGCCGCGGTTAAAGATGTTGCGCTTGCCTGGAGAACTGATCGTCTGCATCGTATAGAAAGCGCAGGCCTTCGGTCCATGGGCAATCACGATTGCATCGGTCAGATGAACTGCCTGTGAAGCTGCTCCGTTAAAGGCACATCCATAAAGCGGCCTGCGGGCAGACGGTGTATTTGATGTTATTCCTGCTGCGCTGGCGGATGTTTCCTCACCCGGATCTTTTGATTCCTCAGTCACATCTTCCACAATGCCTTGCTTTTCTGCTGCCGCATCAGCCTTTCCCAAAACAATTCGCTCATGTTCTTCATCGGACAGCGGATTCGCCGGATAAAGCTCCATGCCGTCTTCCAGCATCTTTGCCAGAATCTGGAATTTCACCTTTTCTTCTTCTGCCCCGTCCAGTTCCATGACGGTTTTGTTTTGTTGCTCCGCTTTGGAGAAAACTTCACTCCGCGGGATCTTGACCAGGATCGGCAGTCCGACTGCTTTCGCGAACCGTTCAACTCTGCCGTCCTCGTCTTCCAGTTTTCGTTCGTTATAAATAATACCTGCGACGCGTTTATATTTGTCGCCATCGAAGTTGCGGATACCGCGCAGGATATTGTTGGCCGCATATAACGCCATGAATTCACCGCTCGTCACAAGGAATACTGCGTCAGCATATTCCCTCCGTACCGGCACGGCAAATCCGCCGCAGACAACATCTCCCAGAACGTCATAGATGACGCGGTCATACTGTTCCCGGATATGGTTCTTTCCCAGAAACTCAAAAGCGGAAATGATGCCTCGTCCGGCACAGCCGACACCCGGTTTCGGACCGCCGGCTTCAATGCAGCCGATCCGGATATTTCCTTCCCGGATTGGTGACATCTTCAGCACATCCTCCGGCACGGCATTCTCCGTGCCTTTGTCCCTGAGCACATCCAGCACCGTCGGGATTGACTCTCCATGCATGAGGAGTCTGGTTGAGTCATGTTTTGGATCGCAGCCGATCTGCAGGACTTTCATGCCTTTCATCGCTGCAGCCGCCGTCATATTTGCACTGACGGTGGACTTTCCTATGCCGCCCTTTCCATAGACGGCAATCTCCAAATGATCGTTCATGCTTATTTCCTTTACTGACATATGGACATTTTCTTTCAATTAAAAGTATAACATAGGCGTATTTCACACATTCCCCGCCTCGGCAGAACTGTATTATCGTTATAGAAAATCGTAATATTCTTCTATTTTCATGTGCCATTCTTTTGCGGATATGTGTATAATCAGGATATGAATACGGATTATGCACAACTAAATCTGGACTTAGCTGTACTGATCAACGGATTTGAAAAGGATCAGGCAAATTTAATCGCCAATCTGTCCAATGCAGCGGCTCTCCTCTGGCAGAATCTGCCGGATATCAACTGGGCAGGCTTTTATCTGGTGCATGGAGATGAATTGATCTTAGGGCCGTTTCAGGGAAAACCCGCGTGCCGCGAGATTGCAAAAGGACGTGGCGTCTGCGGAACCGCCTGGGAGAAAGATGAGACGCAGCTCGTTGCGGATGTGCATGCTTTCCCGGGACACATCGCCTGCGATGAAGATTCCCGTTCCGAGATCGTGATCCCGATCCATCAGAATGGAAGCGTGATCGGCGTGCTGGATATCGACAGCCCTGTGGAAGGCCGTTTCCACGAATGGGATCATATCGGCCTGATGGGCTTCGTACAAATCATCGAAGAGACGTTATAAAAAAACGGTGAGCCACAAAAAGCTCACCGTATTATTTACCAGACCAGTTTCTGTCTGTTTGGATCCGGCGGTGGAGGCGGAAGTTTAAAAGAACCCGGCTTGTATGGTTTGTCTCCGTTTACTACCGGTTCTTCTTCCATCAAGAATACCCGATGTTCCCGCATCTTTAATGCCTCAACCAATTCCTGCATCGATCCGATCGGATGCGGAAATTCAACACCGGATAATTGCTTCCAGTTCACACTATGGCAATCGGAACCTCCGGTCTCGATCAGATCATATGCCTGGGCATACTCTTTCGCACGTGCATTCACAAAAGGACCTTTCGGAGCATTCACGACCTCAACCGCATCCACTTCATTTGGAAGAAGGCGGATCATTGGTATATATGGTGCCTGATAGAACGGATGGGCATGGATCAGGAATCCGCCGGCTTCGCGCACGAGCTTCAGATAATCAACCAACTCGATCTGAACGACATCCGGATTTTCCAATAGCCAATCATTGTCCAGCCCAAATGTCAGGAAATCGTTACCTTTGGAAGAATACTCCCACGCATAAAAAATGCTCAGGCCGATCTCATCTCCACGGGCTTTCGCGTTTTCATATCCTTTATGAAACTCACGGAGCCATTCATCCCACGGAAGATCCCGGTCCACGCGTGTGTTCCCACGCCAGAAATGATCGGAGATCACGATCCCGTCGTATCCTTTTTCTTTATAAAAATCCGCCAGCTCCGCTCCTGTGCTGCGCGCGCAGGCGCTTCCTTCATAAGTATGCACATGCAGATCATACCGATACCATTCTTTTTCCATTGTGTACTCCCTGTCTTATTTGATGATATACGCATCTACGATCTGCCCGATATACATGGTATGCGGATCTTTGTTCGCAAATGCATTGGTCTCTCTGTCCACATCCTGCGGATAGATCTTCTCCTGAAGATCTTTCTGCAGCAGCATCGGATCCTGTGTCTGCACGTAGATTACCTTGCACTCCAGCGTAAGCGGATACTCTTTGATACCCGGTGTGTTGATCACTTCCGGATCTTCCAGCGTCAGATTTGCTTCTTTCACTTTATCGGTATCTCTGCCGGATTTCATGCCACAGACTCGAAAGATGACCGGATCCGCATCGCCCAGCGGGACGCTGACCGTAAACTCACCAGACTCATCCAGCCGCGATTTCGTGTATCTGCCTTCCCGGACATAAGCCGTAAAGGTCGGAAGTCCCCAGCACACGCCAAGCGCTCCCCACCCGATCACCATCGAATCAAACTGGCCTGCGTTGGTATTCAGCAGGATTCCCTTCTTTAAACCTTCCGCGATTGTCTGCGCGTAATCAGTGACATTGATTTTTTCTTTCATCTTCTCACTCCTATATTCAATATCCGTTTGATGCCTTTGCATTCATTATACAAGAAAAACTGCCGCATGTCATTGCATGCGGCAGTTCGAATGTGAATATTAATATGTCTTACAGATTTCTTGCGATGGTGTATGCAGTCTTCACTGCTGCCATGATGTTCGCAACGCTGCTACAGTCGCCGATCATCTGGAATTCCGGTGCATACGGTGCGAAGGCAAATGCCTCTTCTGTCAGCGGTGCCTGTCCGGTTGCTACGATGACGGTATCGGCCTCGATCAGTTTCTCTTCTCCATCCTGAGTATAATACAGTCCTTCGTCTGTGATCTTTGATGCGGTTGCGTTGAACGTCACTTCCATGCCGCGTCTGCGCATCTCTCTCTTGACTGCAAGGCCCTGTGACCCTAAGCCAGGTGCGTTGATCGTCTTGCCCATTTCAATCACGTCGGTTTTAATGCCTTCCATATCCAGGAAGATCGCAAGTTCACAGCCTACCAGACCGCCGCCGATGATGGCTACTTTCTTACCCAGCTTGTCCGGGTTTTCAAATGCATACTGTGCAGTAACGACATTTTTGCCATCGATGCCCGGTACCGGCGGAAATGCCGGTTTGGATCCGACGCAGGCCAGAATGACATCCGGCTTCATCTCTTCCATCATCTCAATGGTTGCCTCGGTGTTCAGTCTGACGTCGACCGCTTCTTTCTCCAGGTTCCGTGTCTGGAACTCCAGATATTTGCGGAAGTATTTCTTGAACGGCACCTTCTCTTCGCAGTGCATGCCGCCGCCCAGGTAATCGTTTTTCTCAAACAGCGTGACGTTGTGTCCGCACCTCTTTGCTTCGAGGGCTGCTTCCATTCCTGCGATGCCGCCGCCGATGACCACGACGTTCTTCTTTTCTTTGGCTTCCTGAACCAGCGGATATTCTGCCTCATGCGAGGTCCGTGGATTCAGTGCACATACCAGAAGGCCTGTCATGATCGATGACCAGCAGCTCATGCATTTGATACACGGGATGATCTCATCATCGCGGCCGGCTCTTGCCTTGTTCGGCAGATACGGATCGCACATCAGCGCGCGGGCGCAGTTGACGAAATCCGCCTTACCGCTTGCAATAACTTCTTCCATGAATTCCGGGGTGGAGATGGATCCGACCGTACCCACCAGCGAATGCTTCATTTCTTTCTTGATGTTTGCTGCGTACTCAACCAGTGCGCCTTCCTCCTGGAACATCGTCGGCGCGCAAACCTGCCACTCATCATTGGACAGTGTGCCGTGGATGCCGCAGGACACATGAATGATGTCAGCGTGCCCATCCAGCGCTTTGGCATACTCGATGCCCTCATCGACATCGTAGCCCTGGGAGAGTTCGGAGGCGCTGATACGGAATTCGATCGGGAAGTCCTTGCCGCAGGCTTCATGGATCTTATCGCAGATCATGATGGCGAACTTCGCACGGTTCTCCCTGCTGCCGCCCCACTCATCGGTCCGCTGATTGGTGTATTCGCTAAAGAACTGTTCCGGCAGCCAGCCGTGTCCGCCATGAATGGTGACCATATTGAAGCCCTTGTTCTTGGCATTGACTGCGGACCGGACATAGTTGTTAACGATGTCATAGACCTCTTCCGTGGTATAGGCAGTCACCGGATGACCATCAACCATTCCTTCGGATGGTCCCTTTGCCGCGCCGCCATAACGACCGCAATGGGACAATTCAGCGGATGCCACTGCGCCGTTGCGTCTGATCCCTTCTGCCATCCGGCCCAGATAAAACAGGCCAAACGGATTCAGAAGGTCGATACAGCGGTTGCCGCGCGGGCTTCTTGGTTTGTCTACCTGGCATTCGCCGATGCAGACAGCGCCGGCGCCGCCTTTTGCCTTCTCAACATAATAATCAATCGCGTTATCTCCCAACGTACAGTCGTCTTTAATATCGACCCATCCCGTCGGGGATGCAAAGATCCTGTTTCGGAAAACTACGTTGCCAACCTTGATCGGTGAAAACAAATGAGGGTATTTAAGCATGTATATTTATCTCCTTCGATGATTTATTTTTTATAGTTTATAAATGCCGGACAGATCACATTTGCCAGCATCGCGTGCGAATGCGCTCAGCATGTTGAACAGGAGGCCGGATCCTTCATGCGCACAGCCAAGGACAAATCCGCAGTCATGCATGATACGCAGGTTCATGGCAGCGCTGCTGAAGCTTCCGGACCATTTTTCCTCAACCCAGGTCATGATATAGACATCATCCCGGAGTTTGATATAGGTACATGGAGAACTCCATACGAAACCGCCGGTCCGGTATCCCGGATCACCCGGCGTACCGCCGGTAAAGATCGTCCATGAATAAGAACTCGGAGAGTTGTAAATATGCTGGCTCGACATTTCTTTTGAATAGGTCCAGGTGAATGAACGGCCGAGCAGTTCCCGTGTGAAACCGTGGCGGCGGGTACGCGGTACCGGCACGCCTTCAGTCTCCATATATCCGAAATGATATTCCGGAACAACATCGTGCGGATCAGCTCCGCCTCCCATCTTCGCGTCTATGCAGGTTGCGCAGCCATTGACAAAATCAAGCGCAAACAGCATGCCGCGCGGCGGGACAGAATCTTTAATATGGAAGCCCAGATAAACAAGATCTGCATCCAGTTCGAATGCGCGATACTCTGCTTCGGTCCAGTCTGATTCCGCAGTGCGGAAACGCAGTTTCTCTGTCTCAAAGAAATCAAGTTCTGTAAAGAAGCCGGCATCATCGCGGAACATTACCTTTTTGCCTTTGACTTGTTTGCTGAATGCCATTCTCGTATTGGAGACCATATTGCTGGACTCACCCCTGTCAAACAGGGCAACTTTAGAGGCACTTGCATTGATCTCTTCTTCTGTTGGAGCGGCTCCCAGAAGGCTGGTCCGGTATGTGAACCGGTAACCTTTGCCTCTTCCTTTGAGCCGTGCAGCCAGGGAAACGGGCATGACTTCGCCATAATCACTGAAATCATAGAACGTTGCATACTGTCCGAGATATTTTCCATCTGCACGGTATAACCGAAACTCAAAGCGGTCATCCTCGTCAATGCCGATCGTCACACCGATCTTTTTCATCGTGAAAAGATCAATGACTTCAACTGAAAGACGGCCGGAATATTCGACTTCACCGACACTGTAAAAGAAGGTACTGTCGTCGAGCTGACGATAATCAGATGGGAATGTCAACACATCTTCTCCATCCGGAGTGTCGATCTCCACCATCGTGGAGAAGAAATTGGTAACATAGGTAAAGATACGTTTTCTGCCCAGATCATCATCCCATTTGACCATCTTATTGTCGAGACGAAGGGAGCGATAGAATCTTTCTTCTGCTGCCGGTCTGTCTGCTTCGGTGAAGCAACCGAAATAGAGCTGACGCTCTACTTCACGGTTGATAAAGAAGCCAAGCTCTGCGATCTCATCGGTTGTAAGCGGACGCTTTTCCGGGATCGTTCCCTCATAATCGATGAACCACATTTCTTCGACAGCGGCTTTTCCCGTGCATGTATCAAGAACGACCGTATAACCTCTCAGGGTCTCCGGAATCATATGCGCAAACAGAACATAGTCATTTAGTTTCAATGCGCCGTATGCACATTCGACTGGTTCGCCATCGTTTTCCGTAAGGGTCAGTTTGTCCGTACTCTGAAAACTGTATTTAAGTGCCGGAGGATCGATTCCTTCGTTATCCAGCTGAATGTTGATTTCTCTTGTGACCAGCCAGTCGGAGAGCTCTCCTGCGCTCACCGGGCCGCCCCCTGCCAATACCGCGGCCTTTACTTCCTCCAGACCGAGTTGTGAATAATTGATTCTGTACATATCATCGCCCCCATTTCGTATGATCGTAGATTATATAGTTTCATTTGTATTAGTTTATCATTGGTCCGCCGGATGTTCAATAATAGAACCAGAGAATAACTCCTGTTCTGCGACCAACATGGTCCATCCATTCCGGTCGGTCTCTTTGATCGCCACAAAACCGTTCTTCTTCCAAAAGTATGTGGACTGCGGATTTTCTTTATCGATGGCTAATCGGATGGATGTTTTTCCGGTCGTTTTCAAATAGGCTGCGACTTCCTTGACGATCGAGGTTCCGATTCCCTGCCCCTGCAAAGCTTTGTTCATCATAAAGAATCCAATATATCCGATGTCCTTTTCCGGATAACCGTCGATCAGATCCATCACGGCTATCAGGTCATTCCCGCGGTAAAAACCGACATAATACTTATCTGCCGGGGTGATGCCCGGCGGTGTGATATGCAGATCGTTCAAAACCTGTTCTTTCGTAGGCTCAGTTTCGCTGTATTGATAATATTGTTGATTACTTTGACACAATTCCAGAATGGCATCTGCGTCCGGATCGCCTAGTCTATGCACTTCATATTGCCGGCTAAGCCGGGAAATTTCGATCATGCTTCCTTTTGCTAATCCTTCTTTCTTGATCTCATGGCCAGAAATGTCGGAATATTCAGTTCATGTAAGCGGCCGAATCCGTTTGTATCCTCATAAAGATTTAGTAAGGTAAACCCTGCTTCCAACTGCCCGTTGATCTGCTCTTCCAGGGAATGTGAAAACTGCATGCCGGCATCGTCCTGTTCCAACTGTCTGCGGTATTCTTCATTTTCTGTCGGGTCATATGGAAGGCGATTGATGATCTCTTTTTCATCCGCATCAACGATATAATTGATGTAATGGTCCACACCGGACACTAGAATGCCTCCCGGCTTCAGGACTCTCCAGCACTCTTTCCAAATGCTCTTAACATCCTTCACGTAACAATTGGATACCGGATGAAAGATCAGATCAAACTCCTCATTGTCAAACGGCAATGGCTTCGTCATATCCGCGCGGATGGCCCGGATCTGATATCCTTCCCTCTCAGCAAATTCGATCTCGCTTTTGATTTGCTTTTCGGAATAATCCAAAACCGTACAGTCTGCGCCTAAGGCTGCAAAGATTGGCATCTGCTGAGCACCGCCGCTTGCCAGTCCCAGAATCTTTTTGCCTTTGATCTCTCCGAACCATTCATGCGGCACTGGTTTTGTCGGGGTAAGCAGCACATCCCAGACGCCTTTCGTTGCCTCGACATATTGCTCATGGCTGATCGGTTTTCCCCACTCCCAGCCTTCTTCGATCCAGCGGTCAATGGTTTCCGCGTTGATATCCTGATAGTTCATATCATCACCCGATAAATCCATTCTCTTTCAGCCACTCCACGCTCTTCTCCGGCTCATAGCTTTCGATGACGGCGGTGGCATCCGGGGTCAGCTCTTCTGCCAGTGTCAGTAATGCTTTCATATCAATATTTCCATCTCCAAGAGCAAGGTGCCGATCGCCCCAGCTGCGCTTGCCTTCTGCCGGAGCACCAACATTATTATGGATATGATAATGCGAAATATACGGTGCACAGACTTTCAGCCATTCTATTGGCTCGATTCCCGAAAGATTGGCATGTCCAACGTCAAGACACATCCGAAGGCGCGGATCTTCAACATCGCGAAGGATGCCCAGGATCAGTTCCGGATCGCACTCTGCTACGTTTTCCACGCAGATCGTGATATCCTGTGGATGTTCTGCAAGGAACTTTTTCCAGAACTCCACGTGACGGTTTACGAACCACACCGGGAAATATTCTTCTTCGATATAATTCGCATGGACGATCATCTTGGACGCGCCAAACCGTAGACAGTAGTCGAATGTCTGATGATAGCGTTCCCATGCCACCTTCACCACCAGCGGATCGATCGCCATCGGAAACAGTTCATTGTATGGAGCATGCAGTACTTTTTCCGACGCCATGGATGCATTGTACTCCACGTGCGGCAGCACATTGTCGAATTTCACATCCATATTCTCCGTAATACAGAACTCTGCCAGCTCGATCCCCAGACCATTTTCTTTTGCGAGCGGCGCTGTGCGTTTTTCATAACTGAGTTTTTCCCAGTCGCCATCCATTTCCTCGCAGACCACGTCCGCGATCGTTGAGATATAGTATTTCATTTGATCGTCCATTCACCTTTCTTTTTTAAGATATTATGCTTTTTACCCCGTTATTCTATCACGATTTTGCCACTTGCAGGGGATTTCCTTTTATCTTGACGAACGATAAATCGGGATTTGTCACTATAGAGAAGCATGGTATAATTCATTTCAACAAATCAAGATTTGTCACTATAGAGAAAATAATCAAAATAGGGAGTAATTTTTTTGACAAAAATTACTCACCAGAAAGGCGATCTTTCTGTAGGGGATGAATTTTGGCATTTTTTGCCCAATTTCCTGCAGTTTTATTACTCACTAAAAGCAGTTTTTTTCTCTGGGTGACAAATTCCAGTTTGTGGAGGACTATTGATATGATCAGGTACGTTGAGAATCAGGATAAGACGGCATGGTTTGCGCTTGACCATAATGTTCCTGAGACAGGCTTTGATGAAAAAGTCAGAAACCGACAAGGTTATGTCTGCGTTGAGGATGGGAGCGTCATTGGAATCCTCCGCTATAACCTCTTTTGGGATAGTATCCCATTCTGCAATATGCTTCATATCGACAAAGAGTATCAAGGCAACGGATATGGGAAGCAGCTTATGGATCACTGGGAGCAGGACATGAAATCCTCCGGATACGGGATGGTAATGACATCTACCCAGGTGAATGAGGATGCACAGCATTTCTATCGCAAGCTTGGATATAAAGACTCTGGAGGGTTTGTTGTTGACATTCCCGGTTATGAACAACCTCTGGAACTGATTCTGATTAAAGCGATTTAGACTCTCTTAAGAATCCTATTCAGTATTAATTCTCCGAAGTGGTTATATGCACATTTATCTTCTCGTCTTTGCAAGTATAAACCGCTTTATCTGCCCACACGATCGTCTGCAGTTTTGAATACTGCAGCGAGCCATACTTCATGGCCATCGCCGCCGTATACAGATCCGGCATTTCGCAGTTGAATGTGATGCTCCACTGATCTCCATCTCTCTGTGCAGATATTCCCGAAAAACGGTACCGGATCCCATCATATATAAGAATTAACCGTTCCGGATACTGATTCGTTTCTGAAATCAGATGCACTTCCATTAAAAGCCTTTTCTCATACGGTTGTTTCCCTTCCAGTTTAGGAAGAGAAACACCGGTAACAGAATAATAATCCGTTTGGATCGGGAATTTCTGATCTAATGGGATCTGCTGCTCCTCCATTTCCGTGATCAGTGCAATCTGCGGAGGCAGGACGTAAATATCTTTTGTCCCTTCCGGGACCCACAGTTTCCAGACATTATTGCCCATATCTCCCACAACTTCGGTCTCCCTTTCCGAATCCACGAAAAACTGCGGCCCGCAATATATCATAGAGTAGTCCTTGCCACTTTTTCCATAGGCAGACAGGTTTTGAATGACTTCGACATAAACGCCATCTTCACCAGTCCAATAAGGAAGCGTTCCCTCATCCTGGTCAACCGGTGCAAGTCTGGCACAGGAGGACAGAAGGACAAGGATGCTGCCCATGAAAAAGACAATGGTATTTAAAAAAATTTTGTTCCTTTTCATTTTCTTCTCCATCCCAGAAATAATCCAATCCCGGCAAGCAATGGCAGAACGATCATAAAGACAGCCCGGAGGTATTGCGAGGTAAAAACAGAGGAAAACAAGATAAAGCCTGGGAACACCTGCGGTGCCCGATAGATCAGGACCAGTTCGACCAGCAGCCAGAATGGCAGAATGATCAACAGAATGCCAATGATCAAAATAACGATCCGCACTTTCTTTTCCAACCGGGTATCCACCCATAAAGAAAGGAGTGATACCAGAAAAATGCCCAAGGCCAAAAAGCCCAGCACACGTACTGTCATTGAATAAAACAAGAGTTCAAAAGAACCGGTGAACCAGTGGATAAAGTTATCTAAGAGTTTCGGATATAAGGTGAATTCAAAAATGACGGCCAGGATGACCACACAGAGGCTGATTGCAGCCACTATCATGTATTTCTTTTGAAAATGTGGATACGCTTTCTTTACTCCGTAAATCAACACGGACGGATCCACTTCAAACAGACTGGAAATAACGGACAGTGTCTCCAGATCCGGCTGGCTTTTTCCGTTTTCCCAGTTACTGATCGTCTGCCTGGTTACAAACATTTTTTCAGCCAGTTCTTCCTGTGTCATTCCGTGCGAAAGCCGGAGTTTTTTTATATTCTTTCCTACAACATTCATGATCTTGCTCCTGAACACTGCCGGTTCCCGACATAGTTACCGATTACAGGAACACAATAGCAGAAATACTGAGGAAAAGTCACGCAAAGATTATTTTACAAGAGTTGGGATTGTGGCAGGCTACGCCCCAACAAGGTCGTTTGAGTCCAAATTGCTATTCAGCAATTTGCAACTCAAATATGATACATGCTTTATCCGCCAAAAATGCCCCTGTAGAAGGAAGTTGATATAAGGACTACGCCAACATAGTCCTTATATGAGAACAGTCTTAGAAGGACTTTTTTACGGAGGAGGGATTCCCACCGGCGGCTCAGCCGCCTTTCAGGCCGGCCTTCGGCGCAAACGCGCCACTGGCGCCTTTGCTTCCGTCGCTTCTTCGAAGCTCCTCCCTCGGCGTTCGAATCCCTTCAACTTACTTCCGCGCAAAAAAGAAGCCCTACTGGGCTTCTTTTCTGCGCGGAGGAGGAGGGATTCGAACCCCCGTGCCCTTGCGGACAAACGGTTTTCAAGACCGCCTCGTTATGACCACTTCGATACTCCTCCAAGTATGTCACGCCCTTGCGGACGCAAGTCGTATTGTATCATCAAAGCCTTTCCTTGGCAACTTCAAAATCCTCCGGTGTGGTGATCTTGATGTTATCGTAGGAGGCTTTCACGAGATTCACTTTTTTCTCCGGAAAAGCCAGTTCAAACACCTGGGAATCATCCGTCACCTGCGGCGGCACTGCTTTTTCCAGAAGGTCCCGATACGCCTTGTGGATCTCACCATAGCGGAATCCCTGCGGTGTCTGGATCTGCCAGGTATTCGCGCGCACAGTTGTCGATACAACAAAACCGTCCTCATCTGCAATCTTGATCGTATCTTTTGCTGGAACGGCAGCAATCGCAGCGCCGTATGTCTGAACAGCCTCCGCGATTTCGCGGATCAGATCTGCTGTCACAAATGGTCTGGCGCCATCCTGGATCAGGACGATGTCATCGTCCTGGGCAATGCCGGATAGATCGTCCAGTGCATGAAGGACGGAATAGAACCGTTCCCTGCCCCCTTCACAGATGCTGACCACTTTCGGAAAACCGTACTTATCCACGATCTGCGTTACTGCATACTGCATACGGTCATACGCAACGACCAGCGAGATCCCATCCACGCAGGAATCTTCAAAAGCCTTCAGTGTATAGTACAGCAAAGGCTTTCCGTGGATCTCCATATATTGTTTTGGGATGTCGGTGTCCATGCGGCTTCCCCTGCCGCCGGCCACCACGACCGCGTAAATCTTCATGAGGTAAAGCGCAGCATAACGCCGCACCAATGCAACGTTTACTCTAACTTCAATCCCGGCACTGCGTTCAGGTCCAGACCATCCCGCCGTCCGTTCAGGTATTCATAATAACCGGCTGCGCCGATCATGGCTGCGTTGTCAGTGCAGAGGACCGGCTTCGGACAATAAAAGGTTCCGCCTGCATTCTCTACCGCTTCTTTTAACGCTGCGCGGATCGTCTGGTTCGACGCCACGCCACCGGCCATGGCAAACTTGTCCATATCGAATTCGTCCATCGCCATGAGCACGCGCTCACGCATACTGTCGATGACGGACTGCTGGAAGGATGCCGCCACATTGTTGCGGAACGCATCATCGATCTCCAGACCTTTCATCTTGTAAGAATTGATCGTATTCAAAACCGCCGACTTCACGCCGCTGAAGCTGAAGTCATAAGGTGCTTCCTCGATTTTTGCGCGCGGAAACGGGAATGCAGAAGGGTCTCCGTTATGCGCTGCCTTTTCCACCTTCGGTCCGCCCGGATACCCGAGTCCGATCGCACGGGCGATCTTATCGTAAGCCTCTCCGGCTGCATCATCACGGGTCCGTCCGATGATCGTATAGTGTGTATGATCATCCACGCGTACCAGATGCGTGTGCCCTCCGCTTGCCACCAGACAAAGGAACGGCGGCTCTAATTCCGGATATTCGATATAGTTTGCGCAGACATGTCCCTTGATGTGATGAACGCCGATCAGCGGAAGTCTCTTCGCGTATGCAATTGCCTTTGCTTCTGCCACACCTACCAGAAGTGCGCCAACTAGTCCCGGTCCGTAAGTAACCGCAACCGCATCGATCGAATCCAGTGTGTGATCCGCATCCGCCAGCGCTTTTTTGATGACCTGGTTGATCTTCTCAATATGTTTGCGCGACGCGATCTCCGGAACGACCCCGCCATAAATGGTATGGAGGTCGATCTGGGAATAGATCACATTGGACAGAACCTGCCTGCCGTTTACTGTAACGGCTGCGGCAGTCTCATCACACGAAGATTCAATTGATAAGATCACGGTCTGCTTCATGCTTCCTCGTCCTGGAATTTCAGTTCAATGCTCATCAGATCTTTTCCGGCTTCCACCCGTTCAAAGATTTTCTTTGCCTCATCAATATAGTCTGCCGGGCGGATCAGCGACGGACTGTAATGCGTGAGCCACATACGGTCCGGCTGTGCCATCTGTCCCAGCTTTGCTGCTTCGTAAAAAGTCATGTGACGCTTTTCAATCGCGTCCTCCTGCTTTTCCGGATCCCCGTACATACCCTCACAGATAAACAGATCTGCTCCTTTTGCCGCTTCCGCGATGGAATCGATCGGACGGGTATCTGTGCAGTAAGTCACTTTCAATCCTTTACGCTCCGGTCCCATGACCTGATCCGGCGTATAAGTGATGCCGTTCAGTTCCACGTCTTCACCTTTCTGCAACACACCCCATGCCTGCACCGGCAATCCCAGTGCCTGTGCTTTCTCCACATCGAACTTGCCCGGACGGTCTACGATAATGCTGTATCCATAGCAGGTCACCCGGTGTTTCAACTTGAATGCTTCAACACGGAAATCCCCGAACCAGAGTTCCTGAAAATCTTCTTCCAGTTCAATGTAATTGATATAAAAGGGCAGTTCCGGTGCAATGATGCGCAGAGAATCCACCACTTTCCGAAGGCCCCTCGGTCCCACGATATTCACCGGTTCAGTCCGGTCGGAATTGCCCATCGTTAATAAGAGACCCGGCAGCCCGCCGATATGATCCCCGTGATAATGCGTAAACAGGATCAGATCGATGGACTTGAATGACCAGCCCTTTTCCTTGATCGCGATCTGCGTGGCTTCCCCGCAGTCGATCAGAATATTGGAACCATTAAAGCGTGCCATCAGCGACGTCAGATGACGGCGCGGCAGTGGCATCATGCCGCCGGTCCCTAATAAACAGACATCCAGCATTTCTATTCTTTTTTTAAATCTTTCCGGTAGAGGATCGCGTCCTCCTCCGGATTCCGGTAAAAACTCTTTCTCCGTCCGGTCTGAATGAATCCTTCTTTTTCATACAGCCGGATCGCTTTCTCATTCTGCTCGCGGACTTCCAGATGAATACTCGTAACACCGCGGTCTAACGCCATCTCCGACGCAATATCCAGAAGTTCTGTGGCAATCCCCATCTCACGGTAATCATCGTGCACTGCGATGCTGACCAGATTGCCCTCATCCAGAATACAAAGAACTGCGATGTATCCGACCACAGCTCCATCCTTGCGGGCGACAACAAAAACGGTGTTGCCTTTTTCTGCATAGGTGGCGATGCTGCTCTCACTCCACGGCTGTCCGAAATAGGACTGCTCCATCCGCGAGATCTCCGCGATATCATCGTAGGTCAGTTCAAAATATCCGATCTCCACGCTACTTGTCCTTCTCCGCTTTCTCTCGCTCCGCCTGGCTTGGGCGCAGATACTCCGGCGCTTCTTCATCAGCTGAAACAGTCAGCCCAAGACTATACATGACCTGCCCCAGAAGTGCTACGGTATCAGCACGCTGCAGCATGGCCTCATCATCCGCATAATAGTAATCAAAGTCTGCATAAGATTCGATCAACTCATGATAAGCCAGCAGGCCATCTCCAAGGAACAGGACCGGCGGCGGATTGCCATCCAGACTCAGGATCTCGGCAATGCGGTCCAGAAGATCGGTCACGGACATCGCGCAGCTATCCAGGAAAATGTCAAAGTCGACCGTATTATCCGGCCGGATCAGGAAATCAAAAATGCCGCAGTAGACCTGATCTCTTCTGGCATCCATCATCGGCACGATCAGACAACCGATGTTTTCTGCTGACAGCAGGTTATAGCACATTGCGTGAAGCGTCGGCACATGGATCAAAGGAATGTCCAAAGCAAGCCCAAGGCCTTTCGCCGTTGAACTCCCGATTCGAAGTCCGGTAAACGATCCCGGTCCGCCGGAAACGGCAATGGCATCCAGGCTCTCTAATTCCACGCCTGTCTCTTTGATCAGTTCATCAATCAAAGGCATCAAAGTCTGGGAGTGCGTTACTTTGAACTCTCCCACATTCATGCCAAGAATCTCGCCATTTTCAATTATTGCCGTCGAGGCGATCTGCCCCGAACTCTCGATTGCCAGTATTCTCATGTTATCGTGATCTTCCGGTAATCAAACCCTTTCTCCGGGTCTTTCTCGATCGTAATATAGTGCGTGGTTTCCGGCAGGATCTCCGCAATCTGCTGCCCCCACTCAATAATGCAGGCGCCGTCTCCAAACGCGTACTCATCAAACCCGATCTCATCCATCTCATCGACGTCTTCGATCCGGTAAACATCAAAATGATAAAGAGGGATCCTTCCCTCCTCATATGTCTGCAGGATGGTGAAGGTCGGAGAACAGATCGGCGTCCCGATACCGAGTCCCTTCGCGAACCCGGCTGCAAAAACGGTCTTGCCTACGCCAAGGTCGCCATCCAGGCAATAGACATCACCCGGCTCTGCGTTTTCTCCGACTTCATATCCCAATTGATAAGTATCTTTTTCGTTCTGTGATTCTAAAACCATTAGTCTTCCGGTAAGAATGCATTATGCACGGCGCGTGCAGCGGCATCCGCACTGGCCTCATCGATCAGGACCGTAATACGAATCTCGCTGGTTGCGATCATCTTGATATTGATATCCGCATTGTACAGTGCTTCGAACATTTTGGCTGCTACGCCCGGATCGGTCATCATGCCTGCACCGACCACGGAAACCTTCGCGACGTTTTCCTCATGCTCGATCCGCTCTGCGGTCAGCTTGGACATATTTGCTTCCAGAACTTTGAGCGCCTCATCCAGATTCTTCCGGTCAACCGTAAAGGAAATATCCTTTGTGCCGTCACGTCCGACGCTCTGCAGAATAATATCAACGGAAATCCCCTGGGAACCCAGAAGATTAAATACCTTAAACGCAATACCCGGAATATCATGCAGGCCAATGAGGGAAATACGTGCCGGGCTCTTATCCACTGCTACTCCACTGAGCAATTTTCTTTCCACTTTTAATTCCTCCCTGACTATCGTACCCGGTGCGTCGCTCAAGGACGAGCGGACGACCAGTTCAACTCCATATTTTTTTGCCATACCGACACTGCGGTTGTGCAGGACCTGTGCGCCAAGTGTTGCCAGATCCAGCATATCATCATATGTGATCTCATCCAGTTTCTTTGCTTCCGGAACGATCCGCGGATCGCAGGTATATACGCCATCCACGTCGGTGTAGATCTCACATGCATCAGCATGCAGCACGGCTGCCAGTGCAACGGCTGTGGTATCACTGCCGCCCCTGCCCAATGTGGTCACGTCATCATAACGGTTGACTCCCTGGAATCCCGTAACCAGAACGATCTTCTTATTTTCCAGTTCCGACATGATCCGGTTTGTATTGATCTTTTTCAGCCGGGCATTTCCATAAGCTCTGGATGTGTGCATCGGCACCTGAAATGCATTCAGGGAAACCGCCGGCACGCCCAGCTCCTGGATTGCCATTGCGCAAAGGCTGACAGAAACCTGCTCACCTGTACTCATCAGCATATCCAGTTCCCGTTTGGATGGTTTTTTGGAGATCGTAGCAGCCAGATCCAGAAGGTCGTCCGTGGTATCGCCCATGGCAGAAAGAACAACTACGACCTGGTTCCCCTTTTGGTACTCCTCCACACAGCGGCGTGCCACATTAAAGATCCTCTCGGCATTGGCGACCGATGTGCCTCCGAATTTTTTTACGATTAACATATTCTCACTCCTGTTTCCCGATTAAATGGCTGATCAATGTATAGCCCGGGGTTATAAAGTTTCCTGACAGTTCGCCTTCGCGCTCGTTGTAGTGCCAGGTGTTATTCTGCTTGGCGGTACTGTCATATAAAATATATGGAACAGGTTCTCCCGAATGGGTCCTGATACATATCGGTGTCCGGTGATCCGGCACAACGAGCATGCGGAAATCTTCTCCCTGCAGCCCTTCATATACCGGACGGATCAGCCGCTGATCCAGATACTCGATGGACTTTACTTTCCGCTCGATGCTGCCCTGGTGCCCCATCTCATCCGGTGCCTCGATGTGGATATAGGCGAAATCATAGTCTTCCTTCAGGAGCGCATCCAGTGCGGCCTGTGCCTTGCCTTCGTAGTTGGTCTCCAGCTGGGCATTTGCGCCTTCCACTTCGCAGACCTTCATTTCTGCGCCGCGTCCGATCCCCTTCAGCAGATCAACAGCACTGATCATGACGCCCTTTTTGCCGGTCTTCTCAATGAATGGAGACAGCATCGGCTTTTTGCCGGCGCCCCAGAACCACAGACAGTTGGCCACATTCTTTCCCTGTTTCCGGCGCCCTTCATTCAACGGATGATGATCCAGAATCTCGTAGCTTTTCTTCATCATCTCCGTGAATCTCTGCGCATCGGCAGAGACATCTTCATTTCTTCCACAGTCCGGAAGGAGAGA
>JAFZKG010000159.1 GCA_017553695.1 Lachnospiraceae bacterium | reverse complement strand
GCAGTCTGTGGCTGTGTAACTGCCGGAGTGTGGAATATGCGATGACAGATTTTAACAAAACGAGCAGTTTCCGTCTGGTGCAGCTGCAGGCTGTACGGGACGGAGTGGCACTGCCATGCTTTTTAAATAATTCCCCGGAAGAGGTCGTCATCGAGACCGCTTCAGGTGAGATCCGCTTCTGTATTGCGGAGCGGAGGCTGGTGATGGCGCACGGAGAAGATGGATTAGCGCTCCGTCTGATGTGCCGTCCGGGTCTTATGGGCGGACCGATCTCTATTCCGATCGAGGATGGCCTTGGTAGCCATGATGTGGAATTCGGCCCATGCCGGCTCCGCGTGACAGCATTGTGCGGAACGCTTCGCCGTTGTATGGGAGGGGTGGAGATCACTCCGGACGAGAATGGCGTTGTGGAAGTCGCGCTTGTTGATTACAACTCCGATCCGCTTCCGCGGAAACGCGAAGATTATCCTGCTTATCAGGATGGAGTGGCATCTGTCCGTGAGGAATTTGGCGAGTTTTGCGAACGCGTCATGCCGGAATTGCCGGAGGAATTTGAGCCGAGACGCCTGCAGGCACTTTGGCAGACCTGGTCTCTGATGGTAGATGCAGACGATGAAAATGATTATAAACGGCCAATGGTCAAGATGATGCACGCCATCTTCGAGTCCGCGTTCGGCTGGCAGATGCCGATGCAGGCCGTCTTTTTACACAATGACCCGCAACTTTCATGGGATGTTTTCTGTTCCTGCTTCGAATTTCAGGATTGCAACGGCCGTCTGAGTGATGCTGTCGGATTCAAGCATCTGCCTGGCAAAGCATCCATGAAGCCGCCGATCCACGGCATGGCGTTACTCTGGCTGATGGAGCATGGAGTCATCGACGCCGCTGCCCCATCCTTGGAGGATAAGCACTGGTTGTTGGATCGCCTGATTGGATGGACGGAGTATTTCTTCCGCTTCCGTCCGGGGAAAGGTGCGCTGTGCGCTTATCAACGTGCACTGGAGACCGGTTGGGAGGATGCACCGCAGTATCGGATCGGCATGCCTCAGATCTGCCCGGATCTCAATACTTTCCTGGCACTCAGTCTGGAAGCGATTGCCCGCTTTGGCGCAACGATCGGCATGAGTGTTGACGCGCAGGAGACTTATTTGCGCCGGTCCAAACAGGTCATCGACGAAATGATCGAAAACCTTTGGGATGGAGAACGCTGGTTCTGCTTCTGCACAGAGACAGGTGCCAGATCTGTGAACGACAATATAACGCTTTGCCTTCCGGCACTGCTTGGCAACCGCCTGCCAAAGGACATTCTCGACAAGACAATTGCGCATCTGATTCGCGAGGGCGGATTCAAAACAGAAAACGGCTATGCTTCGGAGGCAATGGACAGCCCGTATATGCGGCACGGATTTTCTGCCGGCAGCGTGATTACACCGACACACTTCTTTGTCCCGATGTTATTGGAGAACTGCGGTTATATGGAGGAAGCAAAGGACGCAGCGCTCAGCTATTGCCGCACGTTGAATCGTGCCGGATTCTTCCATATCTGCAATGCGTTGACAGGGCTTGGAGACCGTTCACTGACGGCGTTCGGCGAAAGCCAGCTCTTCTGGTCAAGCTGGACCAGCTCCTGCTATTTCTTCCTTGCTGACCGCTACGGAAGGTGACAGAGGGACGGTTCTTTTGTCACGTTTTTGACTGGAGATCTTTTTTGCACAGAAGGGTCCCACTCGAACGATTATTTTAGAATTCGGGACCCCTTTTAGATGCAATAATCAGGAGTTTTCTTTCAAAATACACGCTTTTTAAGATTTTTAACGAAACCGGGACCCCTTTGCTTCAGCAAAAGGGGTCCCAACTATTAATCTTGATCAATTTTAGGGCCCTTGTCGCGCGAAAACGTGACAAAATCCCTCGTCACCTAGACTTCATAAAACCGGATATGCAGCCCGTCTTCTTCCATGCTTCCCTCGCCGGAAAAACGTGTGGAATGGAGATACGGGGCCAGAGCAGCACTATCGGTATAAAATGTCGGCACGGTACGAAAACTGGTCCCGGCTGGGGCCGCAGTGTCATCAAACCAGCCGTTGTTCTCCACAAAGATATGGGCATCTGCGCCGGTATTGTCTTTTCCGGTCAGCATATAACGCGCGGACATATGGCGCACATGAGCGGCATTTACCACCTGCGTGTCTACACCGCAAGGTTCGATGATCCCGTTAAAGATGTCGCTTTTGACACTGCCCTTGAAAGGGATCATCACGACCTCGGCGACTTCGCCCTGCATCTTTAAAACGGGACCGTTGAAATCGATCTTCAGATCCATGATTGGTTTCTTTTCCATAATAGTTCCTTTCCTGTCGTTTCATTAACTGTTCTTGAAAAAAGCTGCGGGAATGTGGCAATATCCTCCCGGATTCTTATCCAGGTATTTCTGGTGGTATTCTTCCGCAGGGAAAAAGTTCTTCAGAGGTTCCACCACGACCGCAAGATCCTGCCCTGCTTCGTTCCGGACTGCCTCAAACACTTCCTGAATGAACGGCAGCTGGTCATCGCTCGTATAATAGATTCCTGTTCGATACTGGATCCCGATGTCGCCGCCCTGCCTGTTAACAGACATAGGATCGATCACGCGGAAGTAATTCTCAAGTAATTCTTTCAGGTTCATTACTTCATCATCATATTCAATACGCACAGTTTCTGCATGTCCGCTGTCATTACACACTTCTTCGTAAGTAGGAGCTTTGTCGGGTCCGTTTGCATAGCCGACTTCGGTTGAGATCACACCGGAAAACTGATCAAAATATTTCTGAAGACCCCAAAAGCATCCTCCGGCAAGATAGATGGTTTTTTTGTTCAATTGTTTATCCTCACTAAAAGTAATCATCGCTCAGATCTCAACAGAGCATACCAGCATGCATCACAGATGCCCTGATTATTTCTGTCGGAACTGCGCAGAGTGCCTTCATATTTCATTCCGCACTTTTTCATGACCATTCCTGAATGCGGATTCCGCGGGTCATGGCGGCTTTCGATGCGATTGGCCTCAACGGTGTCGAAGAAGAAAGCCATCACCGCTTTTAATGCCTCTGACATGATCCCTTGATTCCACCATGTTTTTCCAAGACAATAACCGATATGGATCATATCGATATCGTCATTCATGCTCACTGCGGCAATGCTGCCGATCGGATCATTTCCATGATCTTTCAGAACAATTGCCCATTGATAATAATACATCTTCGAGTAAGAGGAGACCCAGTCTTCCAAAACAGATTTACTGACCTCGACACTATCATGCGCCGGCCATGTTAAATAGGTCGTCACTTCAGGATCAGAAGCCCAGTTTCTATACATGGCTTCCGCGTCGTCTACTGAAAACCGTCTCAATCGTAATCTATCTGTTTCAATCGCTTGCGTTCCGCAGTGCTTCATGATCGCTACCTTGCCAAAATCGGTTTGTTTAAATGAATTATAGCATATATGATATAATAAACATTCAAGTAATGAAATAAAATGGGGGAGCAGCAAATGATATTCTACCTTGTCAGACATGGGCAGACAGATTTGAATACACAGAAAAGATTTCAGGGACAGATGAATACTCCTATGAACGAAGTGGGCATTCAGCAGATCAATGACCTGGCAGATAAAATGGTAAAAGAGGGGATCAATTTTGATATGCTGATCGCAAGTCCGCTGGACCGGGCAAAAATGAGTGCGGAGATCATTGCGGAAAAAACAGGATTTCCGGGGGACATTATTATCGATCCGGATTTTATAGAAAGAAGTTGGGGAACATTGGAAGGAGTCGCCTGGCAGCCGGGGCTGGATCTGGATGATCCCCAATATAAGATGGAGACGATTCCAGAACTGTATGACAGAGCCCAAAAGGCTCTGGGAAAGTATGCATTTTCACCAGATGAAAAAATACTGATCGTATCTCATGGCGCCATGCTGACAGCATTAAAAGCTGTTCTATCGGATTTTAAATTTGATTTCCATGACAGGACGGTCCCTATCATTCAGGGGAATATTCTGTGCTGCGTAAAAGAAGAAGGGAAAGAAGCAGCCTTTTTCAACTTGTTCTAGAAGAGAAAACCTTTATCCATGATTGCCCCTGTGTGCGGAATGATGTAAAATCAAAAAAAGAATATGTAACTAATTATAAAATGAAAATACAAAGAAGGTTAGGAGGACGGGATGTATACATTTAGAAAAGTCAGCGACAGAATGCTGCGCTTGCATCAACGGATCAGAGACAGAGTGATACAGTTTGATTCGGAGCGGTCGGTGATCATTACCGAATCGGATAAGAAATGGGGAATGGCGATTCCGCATATCCGGAGAGCCAAGAAGTTTTACGACATTTGCGACCAAATGACCCTGCGAGTGGAAGATGAGGATGTTCTGGTTGGAAACCTGAGCAGGTATTTCTGCGGTTCGTCCTGCAACTCGGATTATAGCGGCATGGGCTGGGCACCGAACATGGTCAAGAGAGGCCTGTGGACTAAGAGAGAAGACGGCCTTTATCACAATCCGGATTCGGACGGGATCCCAATGTGCATTTCCGAGGAGGATTATCAGGCACTTTTGGAGGTAGGCGAATACTGGAAGGGCAAAACCTATTCCGATATTACGAATACCTGGTTCCCGGATGATTACCGTGAACTGGCCCGACTGGGAGTCGGACATGCACTGCATGGCAGTTTCTTAAGCATTGCGGGCGTTACCGGTCATACCACACCGGGATATAAAAAGATCGTAAACCAGGGCTTTGGTGCGATCCGGAAGGTCGCGCAGGACTGGCTGGATGAGAACCGCCTGACGTTGGACGGCGATAAGACGGATAAATACATTTTCTATTCCGCAGTTGTGATCGTCTGCGACGGTGCGGAACGACTGATTCGACGGTATGGAGATGCCTGCCGGGAAAAGGCAGCCGGAACTACGGATGAGAAGCGAAAAGCCGAGCTTTTAAAAATGGCAGACAGCCTGGACTGGATCTCGGTCAATCCGGCCCGTACCTTCTGGGAGGCTTGCCAGCTGGAGATCCTGTATCTGCAGATGCTGATCCTGTGCAACATCGGTTCTGTCGGTTCCTGCGGTCGTTTCGACCAGATTACAGGGCCTTTCCTGGAGAAAGACTTGGCAGAAGGCAGGATCACACTGGATGAGGCTCAGGAGATTGTTGATAACTTCTTCCTGAATGTTTCCCGCGGATGGGGCGGCACACCGCCATCATCGGTCTCTATCCTGGGTATGGGCAATACCTATATGCACACCACCATTGGCGGCACCGACCCGATCACCGGAGAAGATGCTACCAATACCGTTACTTATATGGTTCTGGAGACCATGGCCAGATTAGGCAAACATGATCCGACCATTACTCTGCGTATGACCAAAGATACGCCGGATTCGCTGATGGAATGCGCAATCGAGACCACGAAACGCTGCGGCGGCATCCCGCTGTACTACAACGACGACGTGGTCATTCCTGCAGTGAAGAAGGAACTTGGCATGACGCTGGAGGATGCACGGGATTACGCCCTGATCGGCTGCCAGGAGATCACCGGTTCCGGAAACGAAAACGCACAGTGCAATGGTATCGTACCGCCGAACGGAACGGTATTCTATTCCGTCTGCCTGGATATGGCCCTCAATGACGGCAAGAACCCATACAACGGGGAGCAGTGCGAGATCCACACCGGCTACCTGTACGATATGAAGAGTATTGAAGAGGTGAAGGAAGCCTATCTTAAGATCGCAAACTATGTCATGCAGAGGATGATCAACGTCAACTGCTTCGGCGAGTATGTGCTTGCAAGGTTCACGCCGCATGTGATCCTTTCCATCTCCATGGAAGGCTGCATGGAAAGCGGCAAGGACATCGTGGAAGGCGGCGCGAAGTACAATCATTTCGGTGGCACCGGCACTGGCCTTGCTACTGTGGCGGATTCCTTCTCGGCTATTGAATATGCTTGCTTTGACAAGAAGATCTGCACGACCAGAGAAATGTATGATGCCGTGATGGCGAACTGGGAAGGTTATGAGGAACTGCAGCAGCGGATCCTCCACGATGTCCCGCATTTCGGCAACAATGATCCATATGCAGACAAGTGGATGCGCTTTGCCACCCACAGCTATTACGATATGTGTATGCAGTATAAGAGCAAATACTGCGATTATTACCGGGCTGGTCTTTACGGTGCAGCAGACCATGTGCATCAGGGCTATGTGACATGGGCAACACCGGACGGAAGAAAAGCCGGTACACCGATTGCAGATGCGGCTTCCCCGGGTCCGGGCAGAGATACCATGGGACCAACGGCAGTCCTGAATTCCTCCTGCTGCTATGACCACGGAAAATTTATGGACGGTGTCTGCCTGAACTTAAGGTTCCATCCGAAGGCGCTGGAAAGAGAAGACGGCAACCAGAAACTCGCAACACTGATCAAATCCTATATGGCACAGGGCGGCGCGGAGGTTCAGTTCAATATCGTTTCCGTCGAGACCATGAAGAATGCCCAGGAGAGACCGGACGAGTACAAAGATCTCGTCGTTCGGATCGCCGGCTATTCTGCATACTTCGTGGAGCTGACCACCGACTGCCAGAATTCGCTGATCGAACGGACAGAGAATGCAGCATTAGGATGATGGCAGTAAGAAACTGAGTTTGTGAAAAACTTAAAAAGCGCCTCCTCTACAAGGGAGGCGCTTTTATGATGTCCATAAAAATGCTGTTTTAGAGTTTCAGATCATACACTGTGAAAGAATCAGCAAGAGTACCGCGTCCTCCTACGCAGCCGGAAGACATGCCGCGGATTTCGTTCACACCAAAACAGGAACCGATGTCGTGCATGGTTTCGAAGTTGATCAAGAGCAGCATCTGCACGCCGGGCTGACGCTCTTCTACGAAGGAGAAGATGTACATATTATCACGGACCTTGACATAATCCGCCGGATTGGTTGCCATCCATGGACCGTCCTCCGTATCCATGGAATAGGTATAGTAAAGGTTTGAATTGTAAATGTGTTTTACCTGGGTAAAGCCTGCGCCGTAATCCCAGATCACCGCTTTACCCACCATTTCGCTGGTGTAAGCGTGTAATGGGCCGCCTTTGTAATCGCCTTCCAGCCGGCCGAAGATGAATTCACGGTCCACGTCACGGGTGCAGTTGGCAGTTCCGATATGGGCATCCACCACGGTAGCCGCGCCGGATACCGTATCCGCGATGAGGCTTACCTGCCGGGCAGTTTCGTAAGAAGGTACAGTAAGATTCAGAAAATACACTTCCCCTTCCATGGTACGGATCTGGCAGAAGCATTTTTCTTCCTCCGAACCGTCATTGGAGAACCAGGTGGTATTGGTATCCTCTACACGGAAGAAATATTCTTTGCCTTCTCCCCGGAATAGGATCGTTTTGCCGTTGAAATCTGCGGAATCTTCCGGCGCATATGGTCCGTCAAATGGACTTGGAGTATATTTGGCCGGATCGCTTTTGTTTTTGTTTATCGCTGCAATGACTTCTTCTTTTGTCAGATCAAGATTCCATTTGCGGAACCATCTTTTTACATGCTGCATGGGCGTCCTCCCTTCTTTTTCGTCATTATATCAGATTTGTTTCGTCATATCATCTGCAGATGGCAGGCACAACAGCGGACTCTTGTGATATAATGACTGCAGCAAATCAGCATCAGGATAATAAAAGTGATTTATGAGAAAATATGCGTATCTGAAAGAACCTTTGAAATATGACAATGGAGATTCCATTTACAAGATCATGCTTTACGAAACAAAAGAAGGGATCTATCTCTTCGAGTATTGCAGTCCGGACGCGGTCCAGTGTTCTGCGGATCGTCTTTATGATTCATCAGAGAATCTGTATGAAGACTGGAACGAGTTGATCGATGAAAAAGGCTGGATCCAGATCGATGATCCATTGCCGGATTGTCAGCATGATGCATTTTTACCGATCCGGGTGAAAGGCCGTGATACCGGCAATCCGGAATGGGGTAAATTTGAAATGCTGAAAGACGGAAAATGGATTGAATATAAAGATAAAGGAGACTCTAAAAATGGCATTTAACGACAGAATCTTATTCTCGAAACAGGAACCGGAACCGGAGATAAGCGTAAAAGAACTACTGAACTATGTTTATGATGCGTTAGAGGAAAAAGGCTATAGTGCGATTGATCAGATAACCGGCTATCTGATCTCAGGCGATCCTTCTTATATCACAGGCTATAAAGATGCAAAAAGAGTCATTCAAAAACGTGAGCAGGATGAGATCATCGCGGAATTGTTAAAAGCATATTTAGGAAAGTAAAGAAAAGGAGAGGAGTATGTCAAATTTATATCCAAATCTGTTTCAACCGATTACCATCGGGGGAAGAACGCTGAAAAACAGGATCATGTCCGCGCCGAACATGCTGTTCCAGGTCGTAGATGGCCGGCCAACTGATTATTATGTCGGCTATCTGGAGCATAAGGCAAAGGGCGGTGCAGCGATCGTAAATCTGGGGGAAGTCCCGGTCATCCGGGGTGGCAATCACACACCGTTTATCGAGCTGATCCCGGAAAACCTGAATATTTTCGGCGAGATCGCTGACGCCATCAAAGAACACGGCGCCATGGCCAGCATTGAGCTGACCCACTGTGGACGCAAAGGCCGTCCGTGGATCAACAAACAGTTGAAAGGGCCGAATCGGGAGATCACAGAAAACGGTATTTTCTGCGAAGCGATGACAGAACAAGATATGGAGGAAGTGATAACCGCCTATGCCGATGCAGCGGAATATGCCGTCACAGCAGGTTTCGATATGGCGCTGATCCACGCCGGACATTCCTGGTTGCTGGAGCAGTTCCTTTCCCCGCTCGTGAATAAACGTACCGATGAATACGGTGGAAGTTTGGAAAACCGCATGCGCTTCCCGCTGCGGGTCCTGAAAGCGATCCGTGACCGCGTCGGAAACAAGATCATCATTGCTGCCCGGATCAGCGGAAGCGAACGTGCAGAAGGCGGGTTCACCCCGGCGGATATGGCGGAGTTCTTAAACAGAGCCGAGGAGTATCTCGATATGGCAGAAGTCTCGACGGAAGACTGGAACTACTGCATGCCAAGCACATACATCCCGTGGGCATCGAACCGTGAATTCGTGCGCGAGATCAAACAAAGTGGCAAAGTGAAATTTCCGCTCTATCTGGTTGGCTCGATCGTCAGCCCGGAATTGGCGGAAGAGATCATTGCAAGTGGTGATGCAGATGGTATTTCCTTCTCGCGTGCCCTGATCGCAGACCCGGCAATGCCAAACAAGGCAAGAGCCGGACGGATCGATGAGATCACACCGTGTCTTCGCTGCATGCGCTGTACAGATGGCGATAACAAGACCCGCTTCTTCCGCTGTAGCGTAAATCCAACGACCGGACATGAGACCCGTGTCGGCTTCATGGAGGATATTCCGGAAGCGAAGATCAAGAAAAATGTGCTCGTGATCGGCGGCGGCCCGGGCGGAGTTGAAGCAGCTGTGACAGCTGCGAAGAGAGGACATACTGTCACACTTATGGAGAAGAACGAGGAACTCGGCGGCACGATCCGCTATGCAAAGGATGATGCCTTAAAGCCGGACCTGAAGCGGTATCTGAAATACATTCAGAAACTTCCATACCTGTACCCGAACATCACTGTAAAACTTGGAACCGAAGCAACCCCGGAACTGGTTGCGTCCTTCAAAGCGGATCACATCATCGTTGCAACCGGTGGCGAACCGATCGCACCAACCTTCATTGAAGGATGGGAAAAAGCACGGGATATCCTGGATGCCTACTTCCATCCGGAGAGTGTGGGTGAAGAAGTTGTGATCATCGGCGGCGGTTTGAGCGGCGTTGAGGCAGCAGCCCATCTGGGCGCTCTCGGCAAAAAGGCAACGGTCCTGGAGAAGTACACTTGTCTTTCGGATGTCGGAACCTCTTATGGATGGGGAGTTAAACTTGCCGTCAATCAATATGGAGTGAAACTGGTCGAACAGGCAGATGTGCTTGAGATCACAGACGAAGGTGTCCGTTACGCGATGGGCGGAAGAGAAATACTGAAAAAAGCAGATTCCGTCTTTTATGCGATCGGTATGAGAAGTAATAACAAGCTGTTTTATGAGATCGCGGATAAAGCGCCGTTTGTGGATATTATCGGAGATGCCGCACAGACCGCGCGCATTGGAGAAGCAGTTGTCGGCGGATATTACGCCGCACTGGATATTGGAGCATTTTAGTTTCAGGAGGAATTCGATATGGAATCAAAAGTCATTAAAATCATCCCGTTGCCACCGGACGCACCGCCGTTCCTTCAGCCGAATGTGGATCTTAGCGGGATTACGCGGAGATATCTGGATGTTCCTTACGCCGGAACAGAGAACCCAAATCAGACAATGGACATTCTTCTCCCGGAGGAAGGAGAAGGCCCGTTTCCGGTTTTGATCCAGTTTCATGGCGGCGCATTTGTGGGAGGAGACAAGCGTGATTCGCAGTGCATCTATCTGGTCAATGGATTGCTGCGCGGCTATGCAGTTGTAAATGTTAATTATCGACTGATCGACGAGGTCATCTTCCCATATCCGGTATATGATGTAAAAGCGGCTGTCCGTTTCCTGCGGGCAAATGCAGAAAAGTATTGTCTGGACCCGGCACGGTTTGCCGTCTCCGGAGACAGCGCCGGCGCTTACTTTGCAGCCATGCTGGGTACGTCAGCAGGTGTGGAAGCGCTTGAGGATCGGAGCATGGGTGCAGGGGACTTTGACAGTTCTGTGCAGGCGGTGATCGGTATGTTCGGCCTTTATGACATCATTCTGGCATCACAGTTTTCGGAGGATGCCCCGCCGATGCCAAGCGGCGTGAAGATCCCGAATTTTGCCGACCTTTTTGTCGGGGTGAATTGCCGCGAGACAAAAGGGATCGCTTCGCTGGCGTCCCCGGTCAGTTATGTGTCTAAAAATTGCCCGCCTGTTTTGATTCAGGCAGGCATGGAAGATGAGGTCGTACCTTATCAGAGTTCGGTTGAGTTTGTAAACCGTGTCAATGCAGTCTGCGGGGAAGGAAGAGCAACGCTTGAGTCGATCCCGGGCGGAAAGCACGGAGATCCGGCCTACGAATCCGAACAACTGGAGGAAAGCAGATTCGCGTTCCTGGACAGAATATTCAAATAAGAATAGACAGATTTTTCCAGTCATAACAAAACAAAAAGACGAACCAGGTGGTTCGCCTTTTTGTTTTATATAATATCCGATTATTATTTTAATGCTTCCAGAGTTCCGGTCGTCTTTAGCCCATCCACTGATCCGGCGGAAATAATGACTCTGGTCCAATCTCCCTTCTGGATCCATTGGCCTTCTGCCAGCGGCTGGACGGAATAGTTTCTGTCGTTATATTTTACTTTCCCGATCACGGTATCCAGATCCAGATTCTTTGCCGCCGCGATCAGTTTATTTGTATCCAGAGAGCCGGCACTATTCAGCACAGCGTACAGGATCTCGATATTGGCATAGTCATAGCCGACTGCTGCAGAGGCATGTTCTTCGCCGGTCAGTTTGGTAAACTGTTCCTTCAGCTGCTCACTGGTACTGCCATCGATCGAAGATACATACGGGAAGGAAGGATCCCACCAGATTTCTGTGCATAGTCCGTTCACATTAAGAGATTCAATATCTTTCTTAAACAGCGCGGTCTTTGCGATGGTGATGACCTTGATGTTTTCCAGATAACCGTCTTCTTTGAGCTGGGTATAGAATGTTTCAAAATCTGCATTTGTCATAACGCCTGCCAGGATCTCAACCTTCTGCGTCTTCAGATTCCGGATGATGTTCGTAAAGTTCTGCTGTCCAGGGAGATATGCGCCAGGATCATACGCGGTATAGCCCTTGCCCTCCACATAGTCCGGAAGAGTGTTGATCATGGTTGATCCTTCGGAATCATTCGGATGCATGACACCTACACGGTTGTTGGTTGATATCTGATCCCAGGCTTCCATAAAGCAGTTCAGTTCGGAAGAAATATCAAATCCGGCATGGAACGAATATTTATGTCCCTTGACAGCCCAGGCTTCATCCGGCGTATCGACGGAAAGGCAGACAACACCTTTTCTTTCGCAGATCTCCGAAACAGGCACCGTGGTGTCGGCTGTTTTGGATGTGATCATGATGTCAATATTCTTATCATCAATCAGTTTCTTTGCAGCCTGCCGCGCCACTTCCGGGTCTGACTGGGAATCCGCGGTGATCAGACTGATCTGCGCAGTCTTTCCATCAATGGTGAGCCCTTTTTGGTTGATCTGGTCGATCACATATTTCGTCCATTCTTCTGTATACTCGCCAAAAGAGGCCAGAACACCGGTTTTCGGATAAACAAAACCAACTTTTACGACAACGTCTGTGCTGTCATCCGGATTCACCGGTTTGTTTTTCCCGCAGGCGACCAGACCGGTGAGCAGCATCAGAACCGCAATTATTGCAATCAATCTATACGTAATCTTTTTCATATCTGCCACCTCCTGTCTTATTGTCTGTCAGCCGACAAGAATTCTTCGACTTCCTTTAATTCTTTTTCCATGTTGTTTTGCTTCAGATAGTCTCTGTTGTATTTGTGTTCGTTGACCCGGGTCACCAGGACCACGTTGATAACAGCTACAAAAACAAAGATCAGATATGCAAAGCGGATCTGCCCTCCGGTCACTTTCTGGACGATGGCGTTGATCAGAAACTGCAGAGCAGTAACGGCTCCCTGGATCGGGAAGATCACGCTGTTCACTTTACTGAATCCCTGGCGGCCAAACACAGAAGTCGGCAGCGATGTGGTAAAGTTAGCGGAACCGCCGATACCGATTGCGATCATAAACAGAGAAACATAGACCAGCGGCATAATGTTTGTAAAATTCAGGACCAGGGCGACTGCATACCAGATACCGAACAGGATCATGGTCTTTTTCGTCCCCAGCTTATCGTCAAGAATACCGATCACAAAAGAACCGGCAACACCGACCAAAGCAAGGATCATCATGATGATCATGGCGGTGTTTGCCGAGAAGCCAAGTTCTTCATTTCGAAGGACCAGCTGGCTCATGACGCCGACGGAGCAGATTTGGAACAGACCCGTTGTGATCGCCACCAGCCAGGTCATTTTTCTTGTGAGTAGTTTTTTGACTGTCCAGCCGCCGTCATCGTCTTCCTCTTCGTCGACGATGTATTCCTCTTGAAAGACTTTATCAGAAACATTATCTGGATTGATCTTCCTTTCCTCCGGAGTATTCCGGACAAAGATCATACCCAGAATGCCGAGAACGATACATCCGATCCCGATCGGGAGAACGCCGCCCGTGATATAGAAACTGCTGATCAGAGCAGACAGGATCAATACATAAAAAGCGGATGCAAGGTTATGCCCCATAGTGGTATAACCCATGACAACACCTTTTTTCTTGGGGAACCATTGGGCGACCAGAGCACCGCCGCAGATATAACCGGCAGACATGATGGAGCCGGTCACGATGCACATACAGATCAGATACATCGTAACATTTGCGGAATTACCCAATCCGATATATCCAAGCCCTGCAATGATGCATAAAATACCGGAAAGCCATCTGGCTCCGATTTTCCGGTTGACCTGTCCAAGAACGATGAAGAAAATGACACCTACCAGGCCGGCGATGGAGTTCATAGTCAACAGCGTACTGTTTTCCACACGCAGTTTTGCTGCAATGGCAGGAACCGAAGCATTCGAACCATCGTTACACATGCCCACATAAAACCAGAACATTAACAGGCAGTAAATGATGGTAAACCAGCCGGGACCGAAATTAAAAACCGAGTTTTTATTTCCGTCTGCCATTTGGTTGACATCTTTCTTTTTAAACACCGGTATACACCCCTTTCTATTAGTGATGAATATAAATGCAGTTCTCAAAGGGGATCATTATGTCCGCCTTAATAATATATTATTATAGATAATACCATATTATATGCTGGTTTGCATTTGTTATGGAAGAATCGGATTTGCCAGGTTGTTCGGATCAAATGCGCTTTTCAGTTTCCGCAGCCACAGATGATAATTACAGTAGAGCGGTCCGAGCAGTTCTGCCGTGGCGTTGAGACAGCCTAACGTTTCCGCGTGGAAATGATGGGCAAGATCTGTGTCACGGGATGCCTGGCGGAATTCAGCGACACCTTTTCCAACCTCCGGATTTGTCCGGTCGTACATAAACAGCAATTCAATATAGGCAAAGTGGCCGTATTCCATCGGCGCGATCTGGAAGTTGTCAGGAGCATCAAAGATCGTGCCGTTCTCCGTATATTTATAGATGAATTCCGGAATGGTCTTGCCGACTTCAAACATATGGGAAACAGAATCTGCCCCCAGTTTGATCGGCATCCAGCCGCCGCCGAGACGAAGGACTCTTTGTAGCATTCCCGCCACCATAAAGAAATCCATATGAGACCGGTACCAGTCTTCCAGATCTGCAGCGGCACGATCGCACCCGGTTTCATCCGCGATCTCAAACAGCAGTTTTTCTTCATAGGCCAGTTCTTCGGCAGATTCCGGAGCCAGATGGACGACCAGCGGGATCGGCAGTTCTCTGCGGATCCGAGGCCAGAGCTCCCGGAATGCGTTAGCGTCTTCTGTCATCATGACCGCCAGCGTCAGATAGAAAAACTTGGTGATCGTGGAAGCAATTTCCACTTCGCCCATGCGCAGGATCATTTCCCTGGCAGCATCCAGATTGCGGCAATTGAACAGATAGACCTGCCCCTTGTCGCTGCGCTGATAGACCCGGTGGCTTGGGCTGTGCCCTTCCGTAACGATCTCACGCGGACCCTTACATGGCAAAAGAGCGATTGCTGCTTTGGTGATGATCCCCATTTGTCCATGATTACCATAGAATCCCCGCAGCAATCCGCGGATGGAAGGACCCGGCCCATCCGGACAGAACCAGCCGGAACCGGTCTGCAGCGAACCGGTTCGCAGGATCTCGCCTTCCGGGGTGACCCATTCCATTCCCAACAGATAACGGTTTGCACGGGAAGCACCGTACATGTTGTGGTTCTCTCCGGCTGTACTGGTGAAGTTGGACAAGACCGATCCGCCAGGACCGACGGCTGCAACGGCATATGTAAATCCCTGCCGTCTCAACTCCGGATACAGCTGCACATGACGTACGCCAGGCTCGATGACCGCGTAACAATCCTCTGTATTGATTTCAATAATCTGATTCATCCGTTTCAGATCGATCAGAAGCGTACCGGCACGGTTTGGAAACGCATCGGCGCTGACACCGGAAACCTCCGTGACGAAACAGATATGGTTCTGGTTACAGATGCGGATGATATCACGTACTTCTTCTGTGGAGCCGGGCATGATGATTGCGTCTGCACTGTGGTAGTCAAACGGGTATTCCGGCGTGCGGTTGCGGTTTCCGGCAAGAATATATTCTTTATCGCTGATGTTCCTTGCGCCGACGATATTTTCCAGCGCGGTGTATATGTCACGGGAAAGGCTCATGCTTCTCCTCCTTCCAGTGCGTTAGCAAGTAAGACGCTCAGATCATAGCAAGGCAGATCGCCATCTTTATCTGAATCAAGCGCGTCCAGGCAAAACGGACATGCCGTAACCATGGCCAGGGCGCCGCTTTGCGTTGCCTCCCGGCGTCGTTCCGCGCCTGCCCAGGTACGAAATTCCGGATCGATTGCCCTTGCGCCACAGCAATAGGACTCTTCGCTGTTTCGCGGCATTTCGCAGAATTCCAGTGCCGGGATTGCCTGCAGGACTTTCCGCGGCGCGTCATAAACACCATGTTCTCCCCTGCGCCAGACTTTCGGCGGATCGAGCAGGCCGTACGGTTTCATCTCACCGTCCCAAGGGACATATTCTTCGCTTTGCCTGCCGAGCATACACGGATCATGATACGTGACCGTTCCCGGAAGAGAAACTGGATGAAGCTCCAATTTCCCTTGTGCGATCAGCTCAGCAGCTACTTCGCTGATATGGCGGACTTCACATGGCAGTTCTTCAAACCGCGGATAACCGCTCCGGAACGAACCAAAGCATTCTCCGCAGGCGGTGATGAGAGTCTTAACACCCTGTGCGCGGAGCAGTTCGATGTTACGGTGTACGAGTGCTTCCGCGGTCTCTGTCAGCCCTGTGCGCCAGAGAAAGGCTCCGCAGCACCATTCTTCTTCCCGCAGCAGGCGGAAAGGGATCCCGCCTTTTTGCAGGATCTTCATGGCTGCAAGAGCGATTTCTTTATGTTGATAGGATGCGGCACAACCGAGAAACAGAACCGTATCCGCATCCGGGGTCTCCCCGCAATCAACAGGGAGCCAGTTGCTGCGCTCTTCATGAGGCAGCCCGTAAATGTTATGCGTGTTGGTAATGAAGGCCCCTGTTTTCTTTACGGATTCAGGTAGCGCGCCTTTTTCCGCACAGACTGCCCGGAGGGCATAAATGGTATCGAGAACGTCCATGTCCCGGACGCTTTTGCAGTTGACGTCACAGGCACCGCAGGCGGTACAGGTATAAAGAAGATCTTCCAGGCCGTCCCCGAAAGATACGGTGCCATTCAGGACTTCCTTGGCATTATTGATCAGCCCCTGCCCGGAACAGGCGTCAAAGCCATAATATTGATAAATCGGACAGATCTCTGCAAAATCCCAGCCGTGCATTTTATGCGGAAGGATCCACTTGCACTGACCGCAGTGATTGCAGGAATCCATTGTATATCGAAATGAAGATAGTTTATCCATTCTGATCACCTCCTAAAAACACAGCTTTCCCGGATTGAAAATCCCCTGCGGATCAAACACAGCTTTCAGTTTTTTCTGTGCTGCCGTAACATCGGGATCTGCATCGAATACCAGACGGGAAAGGGCAGGTGCATAAGGACGGTCAAATAAAGCGCCGCGAGCAAATAGCGCGGCTTCAGCAGAATCTGCCAGCAGCCGGGTCTTTTCCAGAGATCCTTTTGAACAGAACAGATCTGCTTCTACCCGGAATGCGCGTCCCTGAACCTGTGGCTGCAAGGTCAGTCCCAGGTCCTCTGCAGGATGGGAAGCACACAGTTCTGACAGATTCATGGTCAGGTCAGCTGTTTTACTTGGCGGAGCCAGAAACAGGATATCGCGCAATGCGCCGCGCCGCAGTTTCCAATAAATCTCGTTCCGGTCGCAGTCCCGGATCCTTTGATCAACGCGGGAGCCAAACCCCTCGAGATTTCGCGGCGAATAAAGAGGTGTCAGAGCCTCTTTTGCGCATTCTTCACGCAGATAACCGGTGTAGATCCGGATCCGTTCCTCCGGGTCCCGTGCATAACCGCTGATCCGGCAGAGCAGTGTCCATGGAGCAGCCTGCTTTCGCAGGGATTCTTCTTCTGTTGCATCCACAGCGAAGGCGGCGGCAAAGTTGACATTGTTCAGGATCAGGCAATCGTCCGGGATCCGGTGGAATAACAGTTTCGATGCCAGCCGCACCAGAGGAGCCGGATCATCGGATTCGATGAAAAACAGGACCGAATCCGTTGGCGCAACTTCTGCCTTCAGGGTTGCCCAGGTGACAAGCCCCATGGTGCCCTGCGCACCGCAAAGAAAGCGTGCGAAGTCCACAGAACCCGGGCCCCATGGATTGACCATGTCTGCCACAGACTCCTCAAACGGGGCAGGACCGGCAGCAGAACCGGTACGGAACAGTTCTCCGGTGCCATAGACGACCTCTGTTGTCAGTAGAGGATCGGTATAATCGTATTGATACTTCGGGACCAGAACAGCGTCTCTTTCCAACATGCTGGCGACAACAGATTTTCCTGCGCGCGGAAGGAACGGATGGTTGGCACGAAGACCCTGTTCGGCCAGGGCCGGGAGAAGATCTCCAAATGTGACACCCGCCTCCACACGTGCATAGCGGTCATGCCGGCTGATCTTCAGAATGTTGTTCATTTCTTCAAAGCAGATGGTCTCTGAGGAAGGATTTACCGAACCTTCATGCAGATGCGGCGCTTTTGAACTGCACGCAACCAGTGCTTTGCCCGAAGCGGCGGCTTCGCGAACGATGTCGCAAACCTCCTGTGTATTATGCGGTGTGATCATGAAAACATATTTCCTTTCCGCGTTTTATGGCAGGATCACATCCTGCGCAAGTAATGCTTCTTTCAGTGCCGGATACGGAAGCTCCCGTACAGAACACCCTTTTTGAACAGCCAATGCTGCAGCGGTCCCGGCTGCCTGGCCGAAGCAGAAGCAGTGCGGCACCAGGTTGAACAGGGAGTTGGCTTCGTCATCTGACGAAAAGGCACGGCATGCAACCAAAAGTCCTTCGGTTTCCTTTGGAACAAGTGCACCAAATGGAATATAGACGACCGGATATGTATAGCCTTTTTCTCCGAGATCGTTGTTCGGGAAGATTGCAATCGTATCTTCAAATGGTTCTTTTCGCAGCATGTTTTCTTCCCGGAGAGAGGCCTCTCCGATCAGCCGCAATCCGCCGGTCGTGCCGATCTGCGGACAGGTCAGCATGATATAACTTTTTTCGAAGCCAGGCGCCTTATCTCTTAAGAGCTCCCAGGTCTTTACGGCCCGGTCTCTGCCGGATACCTCCATCCGCGTTATTTCTTCCACATCTGTCTGGCAGTTCGCGATGAAATGCGGATGAAGCCAGGCCACATGCTCCTGGTTTTTCAGCATTCCGCGGAAGAAAGAGACATACAGGCCTTTATCGTGCAATTCGTTTTTCAGCGCAATCGCATCATCCGGACGGGAACTGACAAAACGGTCGTATGCGCGGAATTCCACGCCGCCGATCCAGAACCCGAAGCACAGGTGCTTGATCCGCAGGCCGAAATCGATATTATCCTCATATGCTGTATTGGATCTCGGGATCAGATCTCCGTCGCCGGTACTGTCGATGACAACTTTGCCGAGAACGGCGCGCCGTCCGGTCTTGCTTTCAAAGAGGATTCCCTTTACCGTATTGCCATCCATGATTACATCAGTGACCCAGGAATGCAGATATAGTTTGACGCCGGCTTCCATAGCCATCTGGTTCATTTCGTTTTTGGCAATCTCCGGATCCCAGATTGCGGAATAGACAATGCAGGTTTCCCCGTTTTTATTTTTCCGGACGAAGAAGTGCTGGAAACTGCTGTCCTCATAGAATTTCAATACGGATGGATCGGTAGAGCCCCAATCTTCTTGCTGCGGACGGAATGCAGCCCCCCGGTTGTCCAGACGGGTAATCAGTTCTTCCAGAATTCCGCCGATATAGCGGTTGCCATCGGTGTCGCTTAAGTGCGGGATGATATTGACAAGCCCGCCGGTGCTCATGCCGCCCAGATGGCCATACCGTTCGAGCAGAACCGTTTTTGCACCGGTCCGCGCTGCAGCCACAGCTGCGGCAAATCCGCCCGGACCTCCGCCGACAACGATGACATCTGCTTCGCTGATGACATCTGTTTCGCGGGCCGCTTCCTGAATGGACTTAACGCCCGGTTTGAAGCGCTCATCACTTTCCGGAGCATCCGGAATCGTATACCGTGCCATGCCCGTCGGGCCATGGTATCTTAATCTTTCTCCTTTTCCCATAAAATATCCTTCTTTCTGTAGTATATATTTTGCTATCATAGTAGCAGAAAATGGCATATGATATCAATAAAGAATCCATGCATCATAAGGAGGTCGTCGCATGAACGTTATTACCAGTTATCACGGCGAAGGCAAACTTTATACGAAGGTTTTTGTGGCTTCTGAAGAAGGCTTTAACGTTACGTCCACGATCATTTGTGGGGAAAGAGAGTGCGGCTTGATTGACACCCAGTGGACGAAGGCGAATGCGCTCCGTGTTGCGGCGGAGATCCTGGAGACAGGGCTGGATCTGAAATGGATCTTTGCAACACATGCGCACCCAGACCACTATTGGGGCATGGGAGAGATCTCACGAATCTTCCCGGAAGCAAAGTGCTTTGCGCCGGAGCCTGTCGTCACGCTGTATCAGCATCAGTATCAGGCCAAGCTTGACGAGTGGGAGGAGGTCATCGGCCGGACGAACCTGGCCCGTACGCAGTGTGACCGCCTCGAGGCGCTTCCCGGCACAGAACTGGAGATTGAGGGCGAGAAGATTGAGATCATCCGATGCATGGGGGATCTGATGTGGAACACGATTGCCTGGATCCCTTCCATTAAGACGGTGATCGGTTCCGACGTCCTTTTCAATCAGGCGCATCCGTTTACTTGTGAAGTAACGAAAAACCAAAGGACGCTTTGGAGGAAAGATATCCAGGCAATCCGTGACCTTGGCGCGGAGGTCATCATTCCGGGTCACATGCGCGAGGACATGCCGTTGGATGAGAGCTCGCTTACATTTATGGAGCAGTACCTGATCGCGACCGAGGAGGAACTTGAAAGAAATAAAGACGCGGCAGGCTTTTTCTACGCGATGTTTCGGCGTTTCCCTGATGCGACGCTACTGAATTACAGCAACGAAATGAACGCGGAAGTCTTTCTGGGCGGACGCGAGTGGAACTGGAACGAGGATCCGGACCCGAAATGGCTGGAAATCCCTCTCGCCTGGCCGGATGATCCGGGAATCTATGTGTGACAGGTAAGTACAGTTTATTTTGTCGAGGTAAGATACGATGATTAAAAATGTGGCGATCGTAAGCCTTTCTTCCGGAACGATCGGAGAAGATTTTGTTCAGCATGAAGTCGAGATTGGAATAAACAGACTGAAAGACCTTGGTCTTACGGTTCGGTTCATGCCTCATGCACGGAAGGGCATCGAATATGTGAAGAACCACCCGGAAAGCCGCGCCGCCGACTTGCTGCAGGCTTTCAAAGACCCGGATATCGATATGATATTATGCGCGATCGGAGGAGATGACACCTACCGTCTTTTGCCATACCTTTTTGAACATGGAGAGTTGGCGGAAGCTGTTTCCGAGAAGGTATTCCTCGGTTTTTCCGATACGACGATCAATCATCTGATGCTCCATAAAGTCGGGCTGAAAACATTCTACGGACAGTCGTTTCTTGCCGATATCTGTGAATTAGGCGAAGATATGCCTCCTTATACAAGAAAGTATTTTGAAGAATTGATCCGGACCGGAACGATAAAGGAAATCAGGCCAAGCGAGGTCTGGTATGAAGGCAGGACCGATTTCGGCGCTGATCAGATCGGAACCCCATTAAAGGCACATCCAAACCAGGGGTTTGAACTGCTCCAGGGCAGTTCTGTGTTTTCAGGTGAGATCCTCGGAGGATGCATCGATTCGCTTTATGACATTTTTAATGGGGACCGTTATGCAGACATGCCGCTTCTTTGCAGGAAGTACGGACTGTTCCCTGACAAAGAGGGCTGGAACGGAAAGATAGTATTGTTGGAATCCAGTGAAGAAAAAATGTCCCCTGAGAAATACAGAAGATCGATTGAGGTTTTGAAGGAAGCCGGAGTATTTGATGCGGTTTCCGGTGTTCTTGCAGGCAAACCGATGGACGCGGCATACGAACAAGAATACAAGCAGATTCTGGTCGAAGAGATTGGTGATCCGGATCTGCCGATCGTTTTTAATGTCAATGTCGGTCATGCGCAGCCTCGCTGCATCATTCCATTTGGGGTGGAAGCGAACATCGATGTGGATGAGCAGGTGATCAGGTTCGCAGATTGAAAAAATTCCGGATTCCAATTAGTAATCCTTCCGCATAGCGGTCGATCAACTCCTCATTCAGATTAGTGCATTGATTCCCTAATTCAATGACAACAGAAGGAATTGTGCTGTAGGAAGTTTGCGTCAGATCGATAGCGTTGTTTCCGTCCCCATAAACCGCAATCCCTTTTTCCGCAAGGCCGTATATCAAAACCTGGCCAAGAGCATCACAGTTCTGCCAGTTCGAAGCGACGGGTTCCATGCTTTTCAGTGAATCCGGCACGGAGATGTAAAAACATCCTTTATCATAGGATCGACTATCAGAGCCAAAATGAATTGCGATATGGCAGTCTGCAATATTGTTGCAGATAATCGTTCGCGCGACATTGTCCAATTGGACGTCATCACCGTCACGGAGCATTAATACATCGAATCCGGCTGCAAGAAGTTTTTCTTTTAATTTCAGAGCCACTTTCAAGTTGGCACTCGCTTCTGATTCACCATTATTGAGCATCATTCCTACCGCAACAGCTGGCGCCTGAATCGCTCCTTTTTCAGTGGATCCGTTGGTCGTTTTTGGCGATTTGTCCGGGTGGCAATATGTAAAAGCTTTGGCACCGCCTTCTGTTCCGTGACCGGCGTTTACACCGATTATGATCCCATTCCTGTTTTCTTTTGCATGATAAAGCATGGCGCTTCCGGAGGAAATAACGGAGAAGTCCGCATATTGCCACTCCGGGTTCAGGAGAATAGTCTCGACTTGAGGGGCTGTCTCTGTTGGGGTTTCTTTTTCTCCGCAGGCAGCAAACAGAAAGAGACAAAGAAGTATACAAAGTATGATAGATATTTTTTTCCTCATGACCATTGTTCCTGAATTATAAAGTGTACACGGGTCAGAGTCAAGAAAAGGGAAGATGCCCGATAAAGTGACTGGTGCGAAGAAAAGAGGCAGGTGTGGTATAATCATCTTCAACATCACGACAGATGTTTCAAGGAGAAAAAATGAGTGATAATACAACACCGCATTCTGCGGCAGAATATGACAGCAAGATAAACGATACTATTCCATTTTACAGTGAATTCTATTCGCAGACACTCGATGTCATTGAAGGGTGCGGATATTCGGAATTAGACTGGCTGGACCTAGGATGTGGAACAGGATCATTGGAAGAAAGAGCACTCTATGTGTTTCCATCCGCGCGTTTTGTTGCGGTCGATCCTTCTTTGCAGATGCTGGAACAGGCAAAAGAGAAACTTGCCGGTCATGACGTCGAGTATGTTAATGAGAAATCCGCTGATATTGGCTTTGTTGACCGCTTCAACGTGGTAACCGCAATACAGTCCCATCACTATATGCACGAAGAGGAACGGCAGCAGGCCGTACAAAGGGTGTATGATGCCTTGAAAGACGGGGGGATTTTTATATGCTTTGAGAACGTGATCCCGGAAAGCGATGTCGTAAAAAAGCAGGAATTGCTCCGGTGGGGACGCTATCAGCAAAGACGCGGAAAAACAGAAGCCGAAGCGCTGGCTCATAACGCCAGGTGCGGCACCAGTTATTTTCCGCTTACCGTCAGGCAGCACATTGAACTGTTAAAAAACACCGGTTTCACGAATGTGCATGTCTTTTGGTATAGTCATATGCAGATGGGGATATATGCATTTAAGAATAGGGGAGAGAAAATGCACAGAGTATTTGGGAAAAAAGAAGAAGGTGTGGAATACTTCAACCGGCCGGGTGCCTATGTGATCCCGGTCCGCGATGGAAAAGTGGCCGTTGCTAATACTCCGAAAGGGTTGTTCTTATTGGGCGGCGGAATAGAAGAAGGAGAAACTCATGCGGAATGTGTCAACCGGGAATGTGGGGAAGAAGCAGGCTATTCCGCTGTGATTAGAGAAGAGATCTGTTCTGCAGAAAAGTATTTATATTTTGATACGATCGGCTATTTCCACCCGATCCAGACCTACTATGCCGGCGATCTGATCGAAAAGGTCACGGAGCCAATCGAAAAGGATTTCACTCTGGAGTGGATCGAGTACGATCAGTTAAAAGGAAAAATGTTCTCGGAGATGCAGAACTGGGCATTAGAACAATACTTTCTGAGATAAAGAAGATATGGTCTTAACGATGATCATTCAGGCAGCCCTGTGGATCTGGTTTCTGGGCTGCGTCATTACTTATCGATTCGGTAAGCATCTGTTCGTTGAAGCCACGAAGATCAAAAGTGCCGAATGGATTCTCCTCTGCCTTTATAGCGCAGGGATTGTTTTCTATTACCTGAACCGCCCGGCCGGAAAATGGGTTCTGCTGGGGGTGCTGATCTTCTGGCTTATCGTACATGTATGCTGTCATGTAAAAATAAGGCGAGCTCCGGATCTGTATCATATCCTTCTGTTCCTTCTAATCGTGGCCAATATCATTATTTTGTGTCTGTTCGGCTTTTGGGATTCCACGATGCCGCGCTACCGGTATACGCTTACGTCTGTGCACCGGGTCGCCGGGAGGCAGGGGGTCTGTACCGATGGCGAGTATTACTGGGTCAGCGGATCCGCCACCCTGACAAAATATGACCGCGACTGGAACATGGTGGCAGAAAATAATGAGCCGCTCAAAGGCTACAAATGGAAAGTCAACCATATCGGGGATATTGATGTGCATCAGAACGATCTATACCTGGGTGTGGAACTGTTCGCAGGAGGAGAGGCGAGCAACATTCAAATTGCTGTTTATGATGGCGATACGCTGGAACGGAAATGGATCTTTCCGCTTCAGGCAGATACGGGGCAGATAGAGTGCTCCGGGATCGCGGTCGATCCGGACAGCCGGACCGTTTACCTGTCCGCGTGGGATGACGGGACAACCGGTAGTTTCCTGTACTGCTACGATTTGGATACGGGAGCATTCAAAGGAAAACTGGAAATGGCACCTGCTCCGCAGTGGATCCAGGGCGTGGCTTATTACGACGGGAAATTATACATTACCTGTGACGACGGGGACGTGGACAACGGGGAACCGGACAGTTTATACCGCCTCGACATCGGAAAAGATTCGGACCAGGCGACAGTCGTCCTGGAGCGTTTTTTTACGGATGTGACCGAACAGGGCGAGATCGAAGGCTTAAGTTTTGATAATGACAGCGGGCAGCTTTTGATCCTCTATAACCGCGGTGCCATCATCCGCGATGGCATGATGACCGGCTTCTATGATGGATATACAGAGGAGATCCACGAGGTCTTCGTCTATGACATGAAATAAAAAAGAGGGGAGCAAAACTCCCCTCTCTCTTTTTTTCAATCAATTATTTCTTATAAAACTCATGCGATACTTCATCCATGATCCGGTTGACCGTCATTTTCTTCCATTGCATGAATTCGTTAGTCGGATCCGGAATGATGAAGTGTACCTGGAAAGCAAATCCGCCGCCTGGTGCGTACTTGTTTGCAACGTCCCAGACGATCTCGCGAATTTGGTCTTCCGTAATGTTCGGGATCTCAAAGGTCTGGGAAGAGTTGATGCATCCGGTCAGGACTAAGCGGTTGCCGAATTTTGCCTTTAAAGCAGCCAGATCGTTGCAATTCTGCGCCGGGTTCCATCCGTTGACACCTACTTTTTCCACCATGTCTTCCATGAAGATCTCGCATTTTCCGCAATTGTGCAGGGTGACCGGCAGGTTCCTTTCTTTTGCAAAATCCGTCAGTCTCATATAACGTGGCACGAAGAACCGTTGCATCATATCAAGGGAAACAAACGGATTGTTCCATGCAGCCGTATCATCGCCGATTCCGAAGATATCCGGCTGATAATAGTCAATGGAATTTTTGACAACCTCAACAGAGAAATCACAGAGGTAATCGAACAGTTCCTCGCATTCTTCCGGCTCTTCAAATAATGCGCAAAGACCTTCGGTAAATCCCATGAAAGCCATTAAGTTCTGGAAGAATCCGCCGCCTGCGCTATAGGCAACTGCCTGATTTTCGCGGTCAGTATATTTCGCGCTTCTTTCCAGGTCTTTCTTTGCCAGCTGTTCCCAGTCAACGCCGGTCAGATCCGGAGCCTTGATCACATCGCG
>JAFZKG010000002.1 GCA_017553695.1 Lachnospiraceae bacterium | reverse complement strand
GTCAGTTCCGGAACGATCTTGAATAAGTCACCAACAATACCATAATCAGCTACGTCGAAGATTGGAGCGGTCTCATCTTTGTTGATCGCAATGATCAGATCAGACTCTTCCATACCTGCAAGATGCTGGATCGCACCGGAGATACCGCAAGCAATGTAAAGCTGTGGACGGACAGTCTTGCCAGTCTGGCCAACCTGCATGTCTTTTGGCATCCAGCCGGAGTCTACAACAGCACGGCTGCAGGATACTTCGCCGCCAAGAGCATCTGCAAGGTCACGAAGGATCTTGAAGTTCTCCGGGCCACCCATTCCACGTCCGCCGGAAACAAGGATCTTAGCATCCATGATATCAACGGTCTCGGAAACGGATTTGACAATATCCAGGATCTCGACATATTTGTTATTCGGGACAAAACCAGGATTGAATTCGATCACTTCTGCTTTTGCGCCTTCTTTTTTCTCCTGTCTCTGCATAACACCAGGACGGACGGTTGCCATCTGTGGTCTGTTATATGGGCAGGCGATCGTTGCGATCGTGTTTCCACCGAATGCAGGACGGGTCATGAGTAACTGTTTGTGAAGCTGCTCATCTTCTTTTCCAGGGATCGGCTGAAGCGGGAAGTCACCAATGTCAAGGCTTGTGCAGTCTGCGGTAAGTCCCGTAGCAACTCTTGCCGATACTCTAGGGCCCAAATCACGGCCGATCGGTGTAGCACCTACCAGCATGATCTCCGGTTTGAATTCATTGATTGCACTTGCCAGTGCATGTGCATATGGCTCAGTTCTGTACTCTTTGCATTCCGGATCATCGATGACGATGACTTTATCTGCGCCGTATTCTGCAAGCTGGTCTGCCAGATCCTTGATGCCGCTGCCGACAACCACTGCTGTAACATCTGTGTCAAGGTCTTTTGCTAATTCATTTGCTTTGCCAAGAAGTTCGAATGCGATGCCGCTAAGTTTTCCATCAACCTGCTCAGCAAAGATATAAACACCTTTATAATCTTGAATATTCATCTTTTCTTCGCTCCTTCCTGACTAAATGATGTGTTTCTCGTCCAGTTTACCCATGATATAATCCACGGATTCCTTCGGATCGAGTGTTACTTTTTCTCCTGCACCTTTACGGACTTTGTCAGATGCCTTCGCGATCTTCGTCGGGGATCCTGCAAGACCGATATTTGCATCATCCAGATCAGTAAGGTCAGCTCTTGACCATACAGTAATGTCTGCATTGACTGCGTCAAGGATGCCACCAGGGGTCATGTAACGTGGCTGTGCAAGCTCGCCGAGTGCAGTAACCAGGCAAGGCATTTTTGCTTTCAGGATATGATATCTGTCATCGAACTGACGCTGTACGATCACGTAGTCACCATCGATTTTGATATCCTGTGCATAGCTGATGACAGGAATGTCAAGATGCTCGGAGATCTGCGGACCAACCTGTGCAGTATCACCATCGATAGCCTGACGGCCGGTGATGATCAGATCGTAATCCAGTTTCTTGATACCTGCAGCAACTGTTGAGGAAGTTGCCCATGTATCAGCGCCGCCGAGAACTCTGTCTGTGATCAGGATCGCTTTGTCAGCACCCATAGCCAGAGCTTCCATTAATACGTCCGTAGCTTTCGGAAGACCCATTGTGATAACGGTAACTTCTGCGCCACATTCGTCTTTGATTCTTAAAGCTGCCTCTAAACCAGCTTTGTCATCCGGGTTCATGATAGCGAGCATAGCTGCTCTGTTCAATGTTCCGTCAGGATTAAACTGAACGCCGCCCTTTGTGTCAGGAACCTGCTTTAAACATACAACGATTTTCATTTTCCACACGCTCCTTTCCTTATGCTAAAATGCTCCCAGAGATGACCATTCTCTGAACCTCGCTGGTTCCTTCATAGATCTCTGTGATCTTTGCGTCACGCATCATTCTTTCAACGTCATATTCACGGGTATAACCATAACCGCCATGAAGCTGAACTGCCTTCGTTGTTACTTCCATTGCGACTTCTGCAGCATACAGTTTTGCCATAGCTGCTTCTACAGAATAAGAAGTCTTGCCGTCGATCTGGAACTGTGCTTTCTTCATTGCTGCACGATAGACCAGATTCTTAGCTGCCTCGACTTTGGTAGCCATGTCAGCCAGCTGGAACTGGGTGTTCTGGAACTGTGCAATTGCTCTGCCAAACTGTTTTCTTTCTTTGACATATGCAATCGTGTTTTCTAAAGCGCCTTCTGCAAGTCCCAGTGCCTGTGCAGCGATACCAATACGTCCGCCGTCCAGAGAATGCATAGCGATCGCAAACCCTTTGCCTTGTTTTCCGAGCATATTCTCTTCCGGAATACGGCAATCCTGGAAGATCAGTTCATAGGTGGAAGAACCTCTGATACCCATCTTCTTTTCTTTTGTTCCGAATGTAAATCCAGGAGTTCCCTTTTCAACGATGAATGCAGAAATCTCCTTCTGTGTTCTACCACGTTTTTCAATAATGCCGGTAACAGCGATCAGAACATAAACATCAGCTTCTTTACCGTTGGTGATAAAACATTTCGAGCCGTTGATGACCCACTCATGTGTTGCTTCATCAAGAACAGCCTTTGTCTGCTGTCCCTGAGCGTCAGTACCTGCACCAGGTTCGGTCAGACCGAAAGCACCCAGCCACTCGCCGGTAGCCAGCTTCGGTACATATTTCTGTTTCTGCTCTTCCGTTCCATAGGTAAGGATCGGGTCGATGCAGAGGGATGTATGCGCACTGACAATAACGCTCGTCGTGCCGCAAACCTTTGCAAGCTCTTCTACGCAAAGCACATACGTTAAAATGTCGCATCCCTGTCCGCCATACTCTCTCGGTACCGGAATGCCTAACATGCCATATTTGGCAAGTTTGTCAACAGTCTCTCTTGGGAAAGTTTCTGTCTCATCCGTTTCCTGAGCAAGTGGCTTAACTTCATTCTGAGCAAAATCCCTAAACAGCTGTCTCGCCATCTCATGCTCTTTGTTTAAAGTGAAATCCATTGTTTACCTCCTATTTGCTATAATCGTAGAATCCTTTACCCGTCTTCTGGCCAAGCAGTCCGCCACGAACCATCTTACGAAGTAAAGTATGTGCACGATATTTCGTATCACCAGTCTCTTTATATAATACATCCATGATAGCCAGGCAGACATCCAGTCCGACCAGGTCGCCTAATGCAAGAGGTCCCATCGGATGGCTTGCACCAAGTTTCATAGCTGTATCAATACCTTCCACAGATGCAACTCCTTCCGCATAAATGCCGATTGCTTCGTTGATCATCGGGATAAGGATTCTGTTTACGACAAATCCAGGAGCCTCTGCAACCTGTACCGGTGTTTTGCCGATCTCTTCTGCGATTGCTACGATTTTATCTACGGTCTCCTGTGGTGTGTTTGCACCTGCAATAACCTCAACCAGTTTCATAACCGGTGCAGGATTGAAGAAGTGCATACCGATCATTGGTCTGTCAAGACCAGCGCCGATCTCTGTAATAGAAAGAGAAGATGTGTTTGTTGCGAAAATGCAGTCTGGTTTTGCAATTTCCTGAAGCTCTTTGAACGTCTGTTTCTTGATCTCCATGTTCTCAATTGCAGCTTCTACGATCAGATCGCAGTCTGTGCAGATGTCTTTTGTGCCAGTTGTGATCTTAGCAAGAAGAGCATCCATGGCACCCTGCTCCATTTTTCCTTTTGCGACACGGCCAGCAAGACCTTTTTCGATCTTTGCTTTGCCATTAGCAGCAAACTCATCATTGATATCTGTTAATTTAACCGTATAGCCTTCGCATGCAGCGAATGCCTGAGCGATGCCTGAACCCATTGTTCCAGCGCCAATAATACCAACTATCATAGTTTTACCTCCATAAAAAATATTTTCAAATTATGTCAAATTTATTAATAGGATGTTGCTTATCTGTTAACAAATTTTTCAACTTTTCTCTTCTCAAGGAATGCTTTCATTCCTTCAATCTGATCCTCCGTAGCGAAGCAAGCGCCGAAAAGTTTCTCTTCGATCACAATGGCTTCATCCATGCCAACCTGAAGACCATCATTGATGGCTTTCTTGCAGTTCCGAACTGCGATCGGGGCGTTCCGTGCGATCTTTCCTGCAAGTTTTTCTGCTGCAGGCATTAACTCTTCGATCGGATATACTGCGTTTACAAGTCCTAAAGCCAGTGCATCCGGAGCTTTAATGTTGGAAGCGGTATAGATCAGTTCTTTTGCCTTGCCAGGATTGATGATCCTTGCCAGACGCTGTGTGCCGCCAAAACCAGGCGTAATGCCCAGACCAACTTCCGGCTGGCCAAAAACTGCATTTTCAGAACAAATGCGGATGTCACAGCTCATTGCAAGTTCATTACCGCCGCCCAGTGCGAAGCCGTTTACAGCTGCGATGACCGGGACCGGGAAAGTTTCGATTTTACGGAACACATCATTACCGTGCTTACCGAAAGCTTCTCCTTCTTCCACACTGAGTGTGCTCATTTCGCCGATATCTGCGCCGGCAACAAAGCTTTTTTCACCTGCACCCGTCAGGATCACACAACGGATCTCATTTAAATCAATCGCGTCAAATGCTGCCTCTAATTCTGCCAATACATCAGAATTGAGAGCATTCAGAGCTTCCGGACGGTTGATCGTTACGATGCCGACGTTTTCTTTTTGCTCAAATAATACGAATCCCATAATTGTCTCCTCCATAATCATAAAGATGAATATATCTTACAACGTGTGTACAGATAAAAAAACATTTCGTTACATAAATAACGATAGACATAGTTATTTTATCATAAAATTGTACCTAGTCTATCACAATTTTGGTATTTTTATAAGAATATAAAGTCTTACAGATAATTCGAATATTAAATGAGGTGATTAAAGGCTGAATTCACATCCACAGTAATCCTGACGGTACAGATCATACTTGCGGGAAAGTACGATGGATGTCTGATATCCATTCCTCTTTTTAAAATCCGAAAACATCCAGAGAGGATGTACGGCGGATGCATCAGCATCGCTGATCGAAGCCCCGACTTCGTTGATCACAAGCGCATTTTTATGCGGACTGACTGTCAATGTTGTCCCGAAATAATCAAACCCTCCCTCTTTTGCCACGCGTTGTGCCTCTGAAAGCCTTAGTTCAAAACAAGTCCTGCAGCGTTTTCCGCCTTCCGGTTCTTCTTCCAGACCCTTAACCTCATTCAGGAAAACTGCATAGTCATAATCGCCTTCCAGAAAACGAATATCTGTTTGAAGATCCTGATTCAACAATGAAATGAGGCGTTTCTGCTCGTTCAGACGGTGAATATATTCTTCTTCCGGATAAATATTCGGGTTGTAATAAAAAACCGTGATATCAAAGAAATCATGAAGATAAGACAGACAATAGCTGCTGCATGGACCGCAGCAGCTGTGAAGAAGGAGTTTCGGTCTCTTTCCGGATGCATTTACAACATTCAAAAGATGATCCAAATCAATCTGATAATTCGGTTTTACCTTGTTTTTTATCTGTTCAGCCATTGTCCGCTTTTTTTCAACTGCATATATTCTTCATATGCCTGTTCCAGAATGGAACGTTCGTTGTCATATTTCAACAGATAAAATGCTTCGTGATATTTATAAAATCCGGAATCCGTGAAATATTCCTCGCGCTGTGGCTTACTGTAATAACTGTCCGCATTCATGAGGAACCAGTGGACTCTTTTACTGATCAGCCCTTCCGGTGTCTTGAACTCATATGTACTGTCACCAATGTATTTAACGACTTTTGCGTTTGCGCCTGATTCTTCTTTTACTTCTCTGACGGCAGTATCCGGAAATTCCTCACCAGGTTCCACAGTGCCCTTCGGCATGACCCAGCCGTTATACCGGTCTCGGTAATTTTTAAATAATAACAGTATCTTTCCCCGATATATCACAACACCGCCACAGCTAACTGCTTCGTTCATGTACAGTCCTCCTGTGTGATCGTTCTATTTATGATTCATTTTTTACATGCAAATGCGTGAATAAATGATCCTGGCAGTACTCGTGGTTTCCTTCACACTTGGAACAATACCGGAATGTCAGTTCCGGATTGGTGAGATTTGTTCTGCCGCAAACAGAACATCTGTGGATCAGCATGTTGCCTGAATTAAGGTTTGAACTTTGTTTCCGTGCCTCATCCTGTCTTTGCCCGAACCCACCAAATCCATGGGCTGTACCGGATCCGGCCTGCCGGTAATCCTGCCGTCCATACTCCTGCTGATCCTTACCGTACTGGTTGCGATCGGAATAACCTTGCCGAACATTTCGTCTGAACTCCATTTTTCTTTTGATCTCCTGTGGGGAGATCTTTCGGAAATTCCGTGTCGCAAGGAAGAAAATAATGAAATTCAGTAACGAGATAATAATGGAAAATATATCCGTAATGATCGAAACACGGGCAGTTGCTGTATCATATCCATACATGCTCAGCGCCTGCTGCACCGTCGCATTCGGAAGCCCAATAAGTGCAATAATGCTTGTGATGATGGTTATCCCAAGATAAGCCACATCGATCCACGCCAGCCATTTCACTTTGATCGGAAGTATCCCGAAGAAATATACCCGTACGTCCGGAAAAAGAACAGCAAATGCAAGAAAACTGGCCAGATTCAGGTAATAAGTACTGACATTCATGGAAACAGCTCCGGTTTTCCCGAAAATGCCATAAGTGATCCAATATACGACCATGGCTCCCAGTGTCATAAAGAACCATCCGGAAAACATATATAAATTGTACCTGAATGCGCCAAGGTTCTGCTCCAGACTTTTTCCAATGAAATAGTACAGCAGAAACATGAAGATCACAAAAAAGCTAAGCCCCTGTGGAACTGTACAGATCCAGGTAAACAGGCGCCAGATCTGTCCCTTCATGACCATCGCCGGATCAAGAGTGATATAGGAATACCAGCCCAGCCGTTCATTGGTCAATAGCAGAATATAGCCGATTACATATCCGCCGAGAATATAGAATATCAGGTTTTTGATCGCGTACTTGCCGATCTTTTTTTCGATTCTTTCTAACATGGGTGACATTATATCACAGGTATTTTTGTTATAAAAGGTGTTTAACAGAACTTTCACATCACTGTTTTACAAAAATAAGGAATTAGTATATAATCCAACAGTTATGAGTATCAGCAGACTTGGTATCGACATCGGCTCTACCACAGTGAAGATTGCGGTTCTGGATCAGGACGACAATTTACTGTTTGCCGACTATAAACGCCATTACGCAGATATCCAGGGCACTTTGGCAGAGTTGATCCATAAAGTAAATGAAAAGCTGGGACATCTGGATCTTTATCCTGTCGTGACCGGTTCCGGTGGGCTTGCTCTTTCCAAACACCTGGATATACCGTTCTATCAGGAAGTTGTGGCAGTTTCCACAGCTCTCAGAAAAGTTGCACCGCATACGGACGTGGCGATCGAACTTGGTGGCGAAGATGCCAAGATTGTTTATTTCAAAAATGGAATTGAACAACGCATGAACGGTATCTGTGCCGGCGGCACAGGTTCTTTTATTGACCAGATGGCAGATTTGCTACAAACCGATGCCACTGGTTTGAATGAGTATGCCAAAAACTATCAAACAATCTATCCGATAGCCGCAAGATGCGGTGTATTTGCAAAGACAGATATTCAGCCGTTGATCAACGAAGGAGCCACAAAAGAGGATCTTTCCGCTTCTATTTTCCAGGCTGTTGTCAATCAGACCATATCCGGCCTGGCTTGCGGAAAACCGATCCGAGGGAATGTTGCTTTTCTTGGCGGACCGCTCCACTTTCTCTCAGAACTCCGCGCAGCATTCATCCGTACACTGAAACTGGAAGGGGATGCGATCATTCATCCGGAAAACTCTCATCTTTTTGCTGCTATTGGCGCAGCCATGAGTTGTGAAGGTGGAGAAACGGTTGATTCTTTCGACTTGTATGAGCGTCTTGCAAACGGTATTCAGATGCCAAATGAGATCAGCCGGATGGAACCATTATTCCAGTCACCGGAAGAATATGATGAATTCCTGGAACGTCACCGCAAAGCAAATATCCAAAAATCACCTTTGAAGGATTATCACGGAAAATGTTTCCTTGGTGTGGATGGTGGAAGTACTACTACAAAACTCGCGCTCATTGCTGAAGACGGTACACTTCTATGGTCTTATTACAGCAATAATAACGCCAGCCCGATCGCAACCATGCAAAAAGCGATCTGTCATTTGAAAGATCTTATTCCGAAAGATGCACAAGTTGTGTATTCCTGTTCAACCGGTTATGGAGAAAACCTGTTAAAAGAAGCTTTTATGCTGGATGGCGGCGAAGTTGAGACGGTTGCCCATTACAATGCGGCAAAATTCTTTGATCCTGAAGTTGACTGCGTTCTGGATATCGGCGGACAGGATATGAAATACATGCGCATCAAAAATGGGGTGATCAGTTCCGTCCTGCTGAATGAGGCCTGCTCTTCCGGCTGCGGTTCCTTTATTGAAAACTTTGCGATTTCCATGAATCACACGGTTGAAGAATTCGCCCAGGCAGCTCTTTTTGCAAAAAGTCCGACGGATCTCGGCACCCGCTGTACTGTATTCATGAATTCGAATGTGAAACAGGCACAGAAGGAAGGTGCAGATCTCTCCGATATTTCCGCAGGACTCAGTTATTCTGTCATCAAAAATGCTTTATATAAAGTCATCAAACTGGTAGACCCGGACGATCTTGGTACCAACATCGTAGTGCAGGGGGGAACCTTTCATAATGATTCGATCCTGCGTGCACTCGAAAAGATCACGGGCCGTGATGTCATCAGACCGGATATTTCAGGACTGATGGGTGCATTCGGCGCTGCGCTTATTGCAAGGGAACGTTATCAGGACCTGCCGGAAGAGGAACGTCAAACCCAAATGCTCTCATTCGATGACATGATAGCGCTGGAATTTAAAACGACTCTGACCCGATGCAAAGGCTGTATGAATCACTGCCTGCTGACGATCAACAACTTTACCGGCGGACGGAGATATGTTTCCGGGAACCGCTGTGAAAAAGGACTCGGAAAGGAGAAAAGCACAAACACTGTTCCGAATCTGTTTCAATATAAGCTGAACCGGATATTTGATTACGAACCACTCGATGAGGAATACGCTCCAAAAGGTATTCTTGGCATTCCTAGAGTTCTGAATATGTATGAAAACTTTCCTTTCTGGGCTGTTTTCTTCCGTGAACTCGGTTATCGGGTCATCCTATCTCCGCTTTCTTCACGAACGATCTATGAATTAGGCATGGAAACGATCCCATCAGAATCGGAATGTTATCCTGCTAAACTGACACACGGACATATTCAATGGCTGATAAATGAAGGAATTGATACAATCTTCTACCCTTCTATTGCTTATGAACGGACGGAAACGCCGGATGCAAACAACCATTACAACTGTCCGATGGTCGCTTCTTATCCGGAAAATATCAAAAATAATGTCGAAGATCTGAGAAAGAAACATATCCGTTTCATCCATCCGTTCCTGTCCATGACCAATTACCGGATCTTTACGGAAGGGCTTATCCGCGTCTTCGCAACAGATGAATTCGGATTCTCAGCAACAGAGATCATATCAGCTGCAAATAAAGGCTGGGAGGAACTAACAGCTGTTCGTTCCGATATCCAGGCGGAAGGCGAACGTGTTGTATCCTGGCTGCAGAAGAATAATAAGCATGGTATCGTCCTTGCAGGCAGACCATATCATATAGATCCGGAAATCCATCACGGGATCCCGGAACTGCTCACTGCCCGCGGTATTGCCGTACTTACCGAAGACTCTGTTTCTCATCTTGGTACTGTGGAACGCCCACTGATTGTTTCTGACCAATGGATGTATCATTCCAGACTATATCGTGCTGCAAACTTCGTGAAGAGGACCGATTTTCTTGATCTGATCCAGCTGTTTTCGTTTGGTTGCGGTCTGGACGCTGTAACCACTGACTGCGTCAATGACATTTTATCTAATTCAGGAAAGATCTATACCGTCCTGAAGATCGATGAGATCAGCAACCTTGGTGCCGCACGGATCCGGATCCGCTCTCTTCTGTCTGCTATCAATGCCAGGGCAAAAGTAAAAGAAAAACGGGAGATTGTTTCTACTGCATATAAGCGTACGGAATTCACTTCTGAAATGAAGGAAATGAAATATACGATTCTGGCCCCGCAGATGGCTCCGATCCAATTTGATCTCGTAAAACATGCTTTCTACACAGAAGGCTATGATCTGGTCATTTTGGATAACGATACGAAAGAATCTGTTGATGTCGGACTGAAATATGTGAACAATGACGCATGCTATCCGTCAACCATAGTAGTTGGTCAGATGATGGCAGCACTCCTTTCCGGTAAATATGATCTGTCACGTACTGCCCTTCTGATCACGCAGACTGGCGGAGCCTGCCGCGCGACTAATTATATCAGTTTCATCCGTCGTGCCCTCGAAAAAGCAGGGTTTGGACATATCCCCGTCATTTCCCTTTCGGTTGGTCTGGAAAAGAACTCCGGGTTCCATGTGACACCGAGACTGTTTTACAAGGGAATCTATGCAATTGTACTAGGTGACCTGTTTATGCGCCTAATAAACGCAACCCGGCCATACGAAGCAGAACCGGGAAGCACCAATGCGCTTTATGAAAAATGGAGGGAGATCTGCATCGAAGAAATCCGCAAGAAAACGTTTGGCAGACGCAAGGTAAAACAATTAGTAAAGGAGATCGTCCGTGAATTTGACAATCTTCCTCGCAGTCATGTTGTAAAACCACGTGTCGGTGTTGTCGGTGAGATTCTGGTGAAGTTTTCACCAATGGCTAATAATCATATAACAGATCTATTGGAAGAAGAAGGTGCTGAAGCTGTCATGCCGGACCTTCTGGATTTCCTGCTATATTGCCTTTATAATAATTACTTTCGTACTGATAACTACAGTGCCGGATGGCACACCTCTGCTTTTGCTACGATAGGGATACGTCTGACAGAATACATCCGGAAACCAGCCCGGAAACAGTTAGAGGCGAGCAAGCATTACATTCCACAGGCAAATATTTATCATCTGGCAGAAATGGCAGAACGATATGTTTCATTAGGAAATATGAGCGGAGAAGGATGGTTCCTTACCGGAGAAATGCTGGAGTTGATCAACAGCGGTGTACCAAATATTGTATGCGTGCAGCCATTCGGCTGTCTTCCGAACCATGTTGTCGGAAAAGGTGTGATCAAATCTCTGCGTACCGCAAATCCGGATGCCAATATAGTCGCAATTGATTTTGATCCGAGTGCATCAGAAGTAAATCAGCTGAATCGTATTAAACTGATGCTTGCTGCTGCAAAAATGAAAAAAGAAGATTAAATCTGCCAGTCGATCGGATCCAGCCCGTTTTTTATAAGAAATGCGTTACATTTAGAAAAATGCCTGCATCCAAAGAATCCGCGATATGCGGATAACGGAGATGGATGTGGCGCTTCCAGGATCAGATGCTTTGGATTGGTAAGCATCTCTTTTTTTGCCCTTGCGGGACTCCCCCACAACATGAAAACAATTGGACGATCCTGTTCATTCAGGATGCGGATGGCAGCATCTGTAAACTCTTCCCAACCGAGTCCTCTGTGTGAATTTGCTTCATGCGCACGGACTGTCAGTACGGTATTAAGTAATAGCACCCCCTGATCAGCCCATTTCTTCAAGTAACCATGGTCCGGAATGCTGCAACCCAGATCATCATGCAGTTCTTTATAAATATTCACCAGAGAAGGCGGGATCTCGACACCTTTTTTCACAGAAAAACAAAGGCCATGTGCCTGACCTTCATTATGATACGGGTCCTGCCCGAGTATCACGACCTTCACCTTGCTCAATGGTGTGAAATGAAATGCGTTAAACAGATCGTCTGCAGCCGGATAGACCGTCTGCGTACGGTATTCTTCATTGATTGTTTTATAAAGATTGCGGTAATACTCTTTTCCGAATTCTTCTTTTAATGGTTCTAACCAGTCGTTACTGATCGGCGGCATTTTTCTTTCCTTCGCTCTGCTTTTTCCCTTTTGGTTTCCCGGCAGGCTTACTATCCTCATTCCGGTTGATCTTACCGAATGAGATGAGTTTTCTCGGTTGTTTACCATCTTCTTTGGTTTTATTCGAAGGAGATTTCCAGATTGGAAGATCGCTCAATTTTACTCTTCTCTTTTCCGATTTCTGTGGTTCCGCTTCATCATCCTGGCGGGAAGCAGATTCCAGATCGATCCAGAAAGAAACACCTTCATCCAGATTATATGCGCCACATTCCTGATGCAGGGAATCTGCGATTGCTTTCACGATGGAAAGGCCAAGACCACTGCCGCCATATTCTCTTGTTCTTGCTTTATCGACCTTATAGAACTTGCCCCAGATCTTATCGATCTCGTCTTCCGGAATGTTCTCACCGGAGTTATAGATCGTAACTCGCACCTTTTCATTTTCCAGACGTTCCACATTGATCCGGATGATTCCTTTCTCATCCACATGATTCATGGCATTGTTAAAGAAATTTACAAGGACTTCTTCAAAAAGAAATTCATCAGACCAAACAAATTCTTTATATGAATTATCAAAGAAGATATTTACGTTTTTATCCGCAATGATCATAGACATCGTGTTCAGGAATCCGTTGATCACGGCAATCACGTCAAAACGCTCCAACTGTACCGCGCTTGTACCTTCTTCCAGCTGATTTAACGTTGAAAGACGTTTCACCAGAAGATTCATTTTTTCCGCTTCATCGATAATAACGTCACAGTAAAAAGCACGGTCTTCCGGGTCATCCGAAATACCTTCTTTTAATCCTTCCGCATATCCGGCAATGAGTGCGATCGGTGTTTTCAGCTCATGTGACACATCAGACATGTATTTCTTCCGTTGTTCTTCCAATTGTGTCTTTGCTTTTAATTCGTTCTCCAGATTCATATTGGAGGTCTTCAGTTCACCGATGACGGATTCCAGTTTTTCGCCAATCTGATTAAATGTCTCCCCAAGAACGCCGATCTCATCCATGCGAAGGTGCTTGTAAACATAACGAGTATCATAATCACCAGCATTCAGATCTTTGGCGAAATCGGCCAGTTTCTTGATCGGCTGCGTATAATAATTGACAATAAAATAAATCGCGACACCGCAAAGGATCAGTATGATCGCACAGACTATACTGAAGAAAATAAGTGATTGTCCGACTTGTTTCTGGACACCTTCAAAGGAACATCTGGCAAAATACAGATATCCGTTATCCAGATATCCCCAGTCTTCCATGTACACGATCTTCCCGGCTCTGTCAAGGACCTGCTGAATGGTATGATTATCTTCATTTTTCAGAATCTGCCTGTTTTCATTTCCAGGCTCACGTGAAAAGGTGATATCATCCAGACGGTCAGAAAGAATACGGGTATTTCCATAGGAATATACAGTATTTCCGGCCGGATCCACGATCAGAAGCGAAAGGGAGTTCTGTTCGCAATATATGGAAACATCCCTGAGATTATTCTTCCTGAAATCGGTTTTCTGAAGCTCTTTGTTCAGGGAATTCAGAGATTTTTGTTTGATGTTCTGATAATAGCCGTTTGAAAAAATCGCACAAAGGGCGAGACCTACAATAAATGCAAACAGAAGCCCCATGATGAGGATCGATATGGTTTTTGCTTTTAAGGAGGAACGTTTCATGAATTATTCGTCAACTTCAAATTTGTAGCCCATGCCCCAGATCGTCTTGATGTATTCACCGCAGTCGCCTAGTTTGGAGCGGATCTTTTTGACATGCGTGTCGATCGTTCTGGCATCTCCGAAATAATCGTAATTCCAGACATTGTTCAGGATCTTTTCACGGGAAAGAGCGATTCCTTTGTTTTCTGCAAAATAGCAAAGTAATTCAAATTCTTTAAAGGAAAGTTCGACTTCATTACCATCTACTGTCACCACATGCGATGTCTTATTGATCACAAGACGTCCGGCATTGATGACGTCTTCCTCATTCAGTTTGTTCGTCCGGCGGAGGATCGCATCTATTCTGGCAACAAGGATTTTGGGGCTGAACGGTTTGGTGATGTATTCATCGATACCCAGGTTATATCCAAGAAGTTCGTCTGTCTCATCACTCTTTGCTGTCAGCATGATGATCGGAATTTTAGAAAATTTCCGGATCTCACGACAGGTTTCCCATCCATCCATCTTCGGCATCATGACATCCAAAAGCACAAGATCGATGTTTTTATCTTCATACATAATATCGATGGCTTCTTCGCCATTGGATGCTTCCACAACCATGTAATCTTTCGCTACAAGGAAATCCCGGACGATCTTCCGCATTCTCGCCTCATCGTCAACAACCAATACCTTTAAATCGCTCATCGTATTTTCGTCTCCTTTTTATACATATACCCCATTCTAATTAGTCTTTGTGTCAAATCTATGAATTAAAAATTGATTACTCCAAGATGTTCCAGGAGTATCTTCAGGCCGACAAGGATCAGGATGATTCCGCCTGCAATCTGGGCCTTTGTCTGATACTTTGCCCCGAATTTATTGCCAATCAAAACACCGAGGAAAGAAAGGATCAACGTCGTAATGCCTATGATCGTAATGGAAGACCAGATATTGATGCTCAGGAAGGCAAATGAAATACCAACCGCAAGTGCATCGATACTGGTTGCGATTGCCAAAATAAATAATTCCCCGATACGTATCTGTTCTCTTTCGGAATCTTTTTCCTCCTTGTTTCTATCTTTAATCGCATCCACGATCATTTTGATCCCAATAAAACCGAGCAGAACAAATACGATCCAATGGTCAACACGAGTGATGTATTTTTCAAAACTCCGGCAAACAAGCCACCCAATAAGCGGCATAAAGGCCTGGAAAAATCCAAAAAACACAGCGATCAGGACACCGTACCTGATATTCAGTTTTTTCATGGAAAGTCCTTTCGACAGAGCAACAGCAAATGCATCCATGGAAAGGCCGATCCCAATCAGTAATACTTCAATAAACGTCATGGGGTGATTATATAATATTTGACGATAATTCACAATTCACTTATATTGGTTTTATGGCATTTGATGGAAGCGTAATGGCTTGTCTGACAAAAGAATACCGGGACCGGATCTTAGGCGGCAGGATCATGAAAATAGCTCAGCCGGAAAAGAATGAACTGTTATTTACAATCAAAAAAGAGGGCTCTCAATTCCGTCTTCTGATGTCCGCCGAGGCGTCTCTTCCGATCACCTATCTTACGGACGAAAACAGGACTGCGCCTATGCAGGCACCTGCTTTCTGCATGCTGCTCCGCAAACATCTTCTGAATGGAGTTATCACTTCAATCACTCAGCCATCGCTGGAGCGGATCATGAATATTGAGATCGAACACTACAATGAAATGGGCAATCTCTGCACGAAGATCCTGACTCTGGAGCTTATGGGAAAACACAGCAATATTATTCTCCGTGATGGAACTAAGATTCTGGACAGTATCAAGCATGTTTCTGCTCTGGTTAGTTCTGTGCGGGAAGTGTTACCCGGACGTGACTATTTTATCCCTTTTGCAGAGGAAAAACAGGATCCATTCCATATCACTGAAAAAGGAATGAACTTACTTTTGGATTCATCATTATCTCTAACGAAGACACTGTATACCTCCCTTACCGGGATCAGTCCTCTTCTGGCAGAAGAGATCGCCTTTTCATCAGGGATTGATTCAGACCGTCCTGCACAAAGCCTTCAGTCCGATGAACGCAGTATTCTGTTTCATGCTCTATCTGCATTAATCGAAAAAATACAAACAGGTGACTTTACGCCGGTCATTTACTACGAAGAAAAGAAGCCGTTTGCCTTTAGTGCTTTACAACTTTCCATTTACCGGGATCTGCAGGAAGAACGTTATGACAGTATGTCACAGGTCCTGATCGATTATTACGCTAAGAAAAAACAGCAGACCGAGATCAGACAGAAGACAGCAGGGCTGCGTCAGGTGGTACAATCACTACTGAATAAAGATCACAAAAAATATGACCTGCAGTTAAAGCAGATCAAAGATACAGAGAAGAAGGATATGTACCGTCTCTATGGCGAACTGATCACTGCTTACGGATACAGCGTTCTGGAAGGATCGCCTTTTATGACTGCTGAAGATTACCATACAGGAAAAGAAATCCGCATCCCGTTGGATCCGACAATCCCTGTTTTGGATAATGGAAAAAAATATTATGAGAAATACGCAAAGCAGAAACGCACATATGAAGCTCTGAATGATATCGTTCAGCAAACAAAAGAAGAAATTGATCATCTTGAATCGATTCTGGCTTCACTTGATATCATAAATGATGAAGCAGAAATTGCGGAATTGCGGAAAGAAATGGCTGATTCCGGCTATATCCGGAAAGCTTCGGATAAAAAAGGACAAAGCCGAAAAGTAGAACACTCTGTCCCACTTCATTTCCGTTCATCAAATGGCCTTGATATTTATGTCGGGAAGAATAACTACCAGAATGATTATCTGACGATGAAATATGCAGAAGGCGAAGACTGGTGGTTCCATGCAAAACAACTGCCAGGATCCCATGTGATCCTGAAATCTGCAGGAAAAGATATCACAGACTCCGATTTTGAAGAAGCCGCTTCTTTAGCAGCGCATTTTTCCAAAGCAGAAGGTGCTCCTAAAGTCGAAGTCGATTATGTACAGCGGAAACATATCCGGAAACCAGCCGGCGCGAAACCAGGTTATGTGATCTATCACACAAATTATTCCATGCCGGCATCAACTGACATATCACAGATCAAGGAGGTTTGACCTTTCAGGGGGGGACTATGAAAAAGTTAGGCGGAAAATTCTGGACTGCATTGATACTATTTGGGCTTGTCGGACAGATTGCCTGGGTAGTGGAAAACATGTACTTTAACGTGTTCATTTATAAGATGTTCCGCGCGACCGCCAGTAATATATCGTTTATGGTCGCAGCCAGCGCTGTCATGGCTGCCATTACGACGCTTCTGATCGGTGCGCTTTCAGATTATATTGCAAAACGGAAACTCATCATCTGTGGAGGCTATCTCATCTGGGGCATTTCCATACTGGTATTTGCTTTTATCCGTCTGGATATCCTGGAACCGATTGCCGGTTCCCATCTTGCGGCCATGTCGCTCGGTGTTACATTGGTCATCATTATGGATTGTGTCATGACATTCTTTGGGTCCAGTGCGAATGATGCCGCGTTCAATGCATGGATGACAGACTGGGGCGATGATTCCAACCGCGGAAAGATCGAGGGATTTAACTCCATGATGCCACTGATCGCCATCCTGGTCGTTTTCGGCAGCTTCATGTTCTTTGATCTGGATCAGTCTGAAAGCTGGGTAAAGATCTACCTGATCATCGGTATTGTCGTGCTCGTGATCGGCATCCTTGGTTTCTTTCTTATGCAGGAGGCGCCATCCGTTCTGGCTCAGCGGAAGCTGCAGAGCGAAAATGGGCATTCTTATGGGTACTGGAGCACCGTTATACACGGATTCAAACCATCTGTGATCAAAGAGAACCCTCTCCTCTATTTTGTGATCCTTGCGTTCGCCATCTTCAATATATCCATTCAAGTCTTCATGCCTTACCTGATCTTGTATTATGAAAAAGGTCTTGGAATGGACAATTATGTTCTGATCATGGCACCGGCCATCATTATCGCTGCAGTTGTGACTGCTTTGTATGGAAAAGTCTTTGATAAATATGGCTTTCAGAAAAGCGCGATCCCATCGCTGACGATGCTGATGATCGGTTACGTGGTCCTTATCATCTTCCGTACGGTCATCCCTGTGTTTATCGGTTCTTTATTCATGATGTCCGGATACCTGACCGGTATGAGTGTATTTGGTGCCATGATACGTAGCCAGATACCTGAAAATAAGGCCGGACAGTTTCAGGGGATCCGTATTATCGGCATGGTTCTGATCCCAGGTATTATCGGACCATCCATTGGTGCAGCAGTTCTGAAAAATGCAGAGATGATCCAGAATAATGATGGTACGTTTTCTTTTATTCCAAATAATAAGATCTTCATTGCTGCGCTGATAGTTGCAGTGATCCTGCTTCTTGTCCTGTTTACGATTTTCCGTTATATGAAGAAAAAACTTCCGGAGATTGCCGCATGAACCAGTTATTTACGGAACAATTTAATCATGATCCATCCTGGAATGACGTTTATCCACGTCCACAGATGAAACGCAGGAACTGGCAGTCATTAAACGGAATATGGTCAGCCGATAATGGTGATACCTGTGAAGTTCCATTCTGTCCGGAATCTGCTTTATCCGGAACGACACAGGATTTCGGTGAGCATTATACTCTTTCCACACATTTTACGTTGGATCCTTCTTTAAATGGTGATGTGATCCTTCTGCATTTTGGTGCTGTGGATCAGGTCGCTCATATATATTTAAATGGGGAAGTACTTGGGACACATGAGAATGGCTATTTACCATTTACTTTTGAAATAAACAAAGCGAGTCTTTCGGTTGTAAACGAACTGTCTGTAGAAATCACAGATAATCTGGATCCATGCTATCCATATGGAAAGCAGAAACGGAAAAGAGGCGGCATGTGGTATACAGCCGTCAGTGGAATCTGGCAGACTGTCTGGCTGGAGGCGGTTCCGGCATTATATATTCGTGAGATTCAAGTTGAAACATCCGGTAGTTCTGTTTCCATCAAAAAATATCTGTCAGACGGAACGACAGAAACAGATCAAAAGACCGTAGAGGATCCGCATCTGTGGTATCCGGAAGATCCGTATCTTTACAGGGAAACAGTTACTCATGGTGAAGATGAAGTTGAGATCTATTATGCTTTCCGCTCGATTGCGATCCATGGACGTGAAGTGTATTTGAACAATGAGCCTCTGTTTCTGAATGGAGTCCTGGATCAGGGTTACTATCCGGATGGAATCTTTACCCCTGCTTCTCCATTAGAATATGAGCGTGATATCCTTCGGATGAAAGAACTTGGTTTTAATACACTGCGAAAGCATATCAAACTGGAACCGGATATCTTTTATTATTACTGTGATCTGAATGGCATGCTCGTATTCCAGGACATGATCAATAATTCCGATTATTCTTTCTTCCGTGATACGGCTCTACCTGCGCTCTTTCCATCTGCAAAACATGATGACCGGAAAGCCCATAAAGATACACGCTCCCGGGAACAGTTTCTTTCCTCCATGCGCGCGATCATGTGGCAACTGCAGAATCATCCTTCTGTGATCGGATATACCATATTCAATGAAGGCTGGGGACAGTTCGACAGTGACCATCTGTATGAACTGGCGAAGAGGCTTGATCCGTCCCGACTGATCGACTCCACTTCCGGATGGTTCGCACAGAACAAAAGTGATTTATCCAGCCAGCATTTCTATTTTGATTTTCAGCGGAACCGCATGAAAAAAGCAATTCGTGAAACGGACCGCCCGGTCTTTCTTTCGGAATTCGGCGGATTTTCTCTCCGAATAGATGGTCATACCTATGCTGATAAAGAATATGGATATGAAAAAGTGAAAGATACAGATTCATTGACTAACCGGATCATCCGTGAATATGAGAATCTGATATTTCCATACATAAAAAAAGGCATCTGCGGATGCATTTATACACAGTTGTCAGACATTGAAGATGAGATCAACGGTTTCTATACTTATGACCGTAAAGTCTGTAAAGTTAAAAAGGAACAAATTCGCGAACTAAGTCGAAAGGTCATTGACCGGATGCGCGGCGTTTCTTAATATCTTTTAGTTTTTCATACCCTTCTTCTGATTTATCCAGTAAAGCATCTGTCATCATTTCACGGACTTTTTCGCCGAGATCGATATTGGATGTCTTCACCACTTCTTCTGCAGGGATCACGCCGCAGAAGTCATAATAAACATCTGTACCTTTAAACGGGAAATGTTTCACAATCTTTTCATTGTTCTTGGTGATGCACACCAGGATTGGTGCTTCTGCTTTTTTCGCAATCTTGAAAAGACCGGTATGAAATGGAAGAAGAAGATCATCACTCCGGTTCCTTGTTCCTTCCGGATAAACACCTATGGAGAACTTGTCTTCTTTCATGAAAGTAGCTGCTTTATCGATGGTTTTCAGCGCTTTTCGAGGGTTATCGCGGTCGATTGCGAGGAAACAGCAGCGATGTGCGATCTTGCCGAATGCCGGTTTTTTGAAGTTTTCCGGTTTGGAAAGAAAGCAAAGATCCGCCTCCTTCCCGAGCACTTCCCAGGCAAGGATCGGATCAAAATTGGATTTATGATTTCCTACAAGCAGATAACGCCCTTTTTCAGGTACATTTTCCAGACCCCTGACGTGAATGCGGATCCGGGCAGCCAAAACTACGATTTTTGTGCATGTATAGAGAAGGAAACGGTAAAACGGGCTGTCTTCCGTGTATTCCTTATTCCGATCTATGAACCAGCTGCAGATGATGGATAAAATAAACATCTCTTACTTTTTCAATCTTGACGCGTAATCAATCAATTCCCTAGCGTTTGTTCTGGCTGCATCCGATACACTGACACCTCCGACCAGCTTGGCAAGTTCTTCCACCTGTTCTTCCCTGGTCAGTTTTTCGATTCCGGAGATCGTGCTGCCATCCTCCACTTCTTTGCGGATGCGGAAATGAGTATCTGCCATTGCTGCAATCTGCGGAAGATGTGTAATGCAGATGATCTGGTGTTTTTTACTCAGGAAAATGAGTTTTTCACCGACTTTTCCGGCTGTTTTTCCGCTGATTCCGGTATCGATCTCATCAAATATCAGTGTCGGTATATTGTCATTTTCCGCTATTGCCGACTTGATTGCAAGCATTATTCTTGAAAGCTCGCCTCCGGATGCGGTTTTCGCAAGTGGCAGAAGCGGTTCGCCCGGATTTACGGAAATCAGGAATTCCGCTCTGTCAAATCCGTTAACTGTGATCTTCTCACCTTTTATAAATGAAATAACGAATTCTACATTCAGGAAATTGAGGTCTTGCAGATGCTCCCGGATGAGCGGTTCCAACCTGGATGCAGCCTCTTTACGCAGTTCGGATAACTGATAAGCCAGTTTATTCAGCGCCACTGCGCATTCTTTCATCTGCACTTCCTTTTCCGCCTTGCGCTCGTAATAATGCTCATATTCATCCAGTTTTGCCGAGACATCTTCTTCGTGTCTGGCGATCGCATCCAGTGAGTTCCCGTATTTGCTCTTTAGTTTATTGATTACATCCAGTCGGTTCTCGATCTCCTTGAGTCGTTGGCCGTCGAACTGGTTCCGGTCGATATAATGGGATAATTCGTGTGTCAGATCTTTCGATAAGGAATCAATATCCAATAAGACATTCCGATATTCCTTCAGTTCCGGTTCATAGATTAGCGCGTCATCCATATAACGCAGAGCATCCGCCACTTTTTTCAGCGTGCCCTCTTCTTCATCACTAAAACTCTGATAAGCTTTATGCAGGGAAACCAGGATGGTTTCCGCATTACTCAGCTTTTTGTATTCTGCTTCCAGGCGGACGTCCTCATCAGCTTCCAGTGCAGCTTCACGGATCTCTTTCTGCTCGTATTTCAACAGATCGATCTCCCTGGCAAGGGAATCTTCATCCAGATGAAACTCCAAATATTCTTTCCGCAGGTCCCGATACTGTTCATGATAGGATTTCAGCTCTGCTTTTACATGACGGACTTGATCACCCGCAAATGCATCCACGATATCCAAATGGCGGGATGGATCCAGAAGGGACTGGTGGTCGTGCTGCCCATGCACATCCACAAGGAGATTGGTGATCGTTTTCAGATTGGCTAGTGTGACGCTCTCCCCATTGATTCTGGTCGTGCTGGAATCGGCTGTGATCTTTCTGCTGACCGTGATCTGGTCTCCGTCCAGTGAGATGCCTTTTTCCGTCAGTGTATCAAAGATTCGCAGATCCTTTGTTACAAAAACAAGTTCGACCAGACCGTAGTCGGCCCCGGAACGGATCATGGATTTATTGGCTTTTTCACCCAAAGCCGTATTAAGCGCAGAGATGATAATGGACTTACCTGAGCCGGTCTCGCCGGTCATAATGTTAAGCCCATCTGTGTAATCGATATCGGCTTCTTCGATCAAAGCCAGATTTTTAATATAGACATTTTTCAGCATTATTCGTCCGTCAGGAGTTTTTGGATCTTATTAATCGCTTCGTGCGCATATTCATCCGATTTTGTAGCGCACATGATCGTATCATCACCGGCAATACATCCGACAATTTCCGGAATCTGCATATCATCCAGAGACGCAGCCACAGCCATAGCCATGCCGGACACCGTCTTGATCACCACGATATTTCCGGCCTGCAGGATACTGACATAACCATCTTTAAAGATACGGAGATATTTTTCTTTGTCCGCGATTCTTGTTTGCGGATAAACGTATTTACTTCCTCCTCTTCCGTTCGGTACTTTTTCCAGATGAAGTGCCTTGATATCGCGGGAGATGGTAGCCTGCGTCACCTCATAGCCGACGAGTTTTAGGCGTTTCGCCAGTTCTTCCTGCGTGTCGATTTCCTGTTTCTGAATGATCTCTATGATTTTATCCTGCCGGTTTGTCTTCATCGTTTAATACATGATCCTTTCCACGCCATTGTAAACTTTGAATGAATCCTCACTATCAAAGCTGATCAGCGTGATATCTTTTTCCATTGCATATTCGATCGCCTGTCTTGTCGGAGGAGCTTTGGAGACAAGCATATGACATCCAGCCACTTCGCAGGCATGCACACTTTCCTTGAAAATCCTGCCGGTGGTAAACAGAACGGAGCCGGACAGATCGATCCCGTATGTCATGGCATATCCTATGATCTTATACAGCGTGTTTACTTCGTTTATATCTTCAATCGTCTTGATCGCAGATGAACCATCAAAGATCTCTGCAGCATACGTTGTACCCGTAGTTTTGATTAACTCAGGCCTGCTTATAAATGCCTTCATTTCTTCGATGATTTTTGTTGGTGAGACAGCGATATTTCTTCCGGTATTTGTGTTGTATGCAAGATGATGGTCCTCAACTTTATACCTTCTTGCCTGCATCGTCAGTTCATCCACAAACACACAGGAAACATAGTTTTCTTCGTCTGCTTCTACAATATTAACTGAAGATATCTTTTCCGGGCTGACCTGCCCGTTGCAGACGGAATATCCAATTGAGAATTCCTGCAGATACTGCGGAATAATGTCCGTAAGGATCAGGCAATGTCCGGACATAGCTTCCATGAACGCCTGCTTTTTGGACATATTTGCATAATACGTGTCATTTAAAAAAATGGCAAAATGACATTCATTGATGACGGTCGCATCAACATCTGTCATAGTGCCATCTTTGTACCCTTGTACGGTATCGGTAGCCGTTAATGACTCCGGCTCACTCATTTGAACAAATTCCATAGTCACCTCACTGTCATCCTGCTCCCGGTCCATTTCGTTCCGGGAGCAGGTTTTTACAGTTTTATGCATCTATATTAGTTTATAAGACGTATATTTGCAAGAATGACCTGGTATTATTCACTTTTTATTCAGTTTTATTCATCTGCCTTTTTCTCTTCCTCTTCCGAGACGAGGCCCTGTTGTGCTTTGCTTTTTCCCTTCAGAATCAGATTGACGATAATGCCAAGGATCAACGCAACTGCGATTTCTGTCAGTGTGACCTGACCGATCTTAAGAACCATACCGCCAATGCCGCAGATGAAGATCGTGGAAGCAGTAAACAGATTCCGATTGTCATTCAGATCTACCGGCTGCAGCATCTTAAGACCGGAAACAGCGATGAATCCGTACAGAGTGATGCAGACACCGCCCATGACGCAGCTCGGAATCGTGGAAAGGAACGTTACGAATGGTCCCAGGAAGGAAGCGATGATTGCGATCACTGCTGTGCAAAGAATCGTGACAACGGAAGCGTTTTTCGTGATTGCCACACAGCCAACGCTCTCACCATACGTCGTATTCGGGCATCCGCCGAAGAATGCACCAACCATGGAGCCGACACCATCACCTAACAACGTTCTGTGAAGACCCGGTTTTTCAAGCAGGTCTCTTCCGATGATAGAAGAAAGATTCTTATGATCTGCAATATGCTCAGCGAAAACAACAAATGCGACCGGAATATATGCAACCGCAATCGTTGCGACATAGGTGCCGGAAATCTCTTTGAATCCGCCTAATGCGGTCAGGAATGTGAAGTTCGGAACCCATTTCATGGCTGCGAAGGCAGAAAAATCGACGATCTGAAGCGCTTCGTTTCCGCTTCCTTTTCCGATCAGTGTAATAATGACTGCTACAATGTAGCCTGCAACAATACCAATAATGAATGGGATCAATTTGATCATCTTTTTGCCAAATACCGAGCAAATACATACGACCAGAAGTGTTACCATTGCACAGATGAAGCATGCCCATGCATGGCCATTCATGACATATGCGCCGGCATCTGCATCGTAAACACCGCCTAATGCATCCCCGACTGCATTTCCGGCAAGGCTTAATCCAATGATGGAAACGGTAGGTCCGATAACGACTGCAGGCATCAGATAATTGATCCAGCGAACGCCGGCGAATTTTACTACAATTGCAATGACCACATAGACAAGACCTGCAAAGATCGCACCAAGGATCATGCCCAGATATCCCATCTGCATGCTGACACCACCTGCGAAAGCCGCAAACATAGACCCGATGAAAGCAAATGAAGATCCAAGAAATACCGGGCTTTTAAATTTGGTGAAAAGCAGGTATACAATGGTTCCAACGCCTGCTCCGAAAAGAGCTGCGCTCTGGCTCATGCCATTCCCGATAATTGCCGGGACTGCAATGGTTGCGGCAAGAATTGCCAGCAACTGCTGAATTGCGAAGACAACCGTCTGCCCAAATTTCGGTCTGTCTTCTACGTTATAAACTAAATTCATTTCATCCTCCTATTTTGCATTCACAGTTGCAAAGATTATTTATAACCGGATTTTCAGATACCTGTCCTCAATATCTAAAAATACCGTTTATATGCTGTTTTCCCGTGCCTGTCACTCATCCTCTATATCATAGAGTTCAACGCAGGTAATATCGTCATATGGCGGAATCTTGACCGCTACCCGCTCACTTTTTGAAGTAGGCACGTTTTTGCCGACATAGTCTCCGCGTATCGGGAGCTCCCGGTGTCCACGGTCGATCAGTGTCGCAAACTGGATCAGCGCAGGTCTTCCGTGCTGCATAACACCATCCATCGCTGCCCTGGCTGTCCGGCCGGTAAAAAGCACATCATCCACCAGGATCACTTTTTTGTTCTCAATATCGAACGGAATATTTGTATCCTGCACGACCGGGTCACGGAATTTTGTACTGAGATCATCCCGGTAAAACGTGATATCGATACAGCCGACCGGAACTTTTGTTCCTTCAAATTCCTCAATGTTCTGTGCGATGATCTGAGCCAACGGGATCCCTCTGCGCTTGATCCCTATAATGCAGAGGTTTTCTGCCCCGCTGTTTTTCTCAAGGATCTCATGGGAGATTCTCTTCAGGGCTCTCGTTATGGAAATCTCATCCATTAAGGTGGCTTTGTATCTCATCTCGATAAAAAACTGCATCCGAAGATGCAGCTTATCTTACATGGTTATTGTGCGGTCCCTTGCGGATCGGCAATCCTTGGCGGCATCTCTGTACCAGCATTAAAGGTTTTTTGTTTTTTTTATGTTACTACTATATGTAGTGTTTGTAAAGTGGATTATGGGCATATCTTGTATATTGTCTGGAGAATATAAAGAATGATTGGAGATGTCTTTTCCATATTTTCATCCCTAATCGCATGATCTGGTTCCAATTCATCGCAAATTCAGAAAATCCAGATTTAGGAGTGAAAAAAATAGGCATAAAATAGGCGATTTTGCCTGTTTTTCAACCTGTAGCGTTATTATGGATAAATAGGGATGAAATTTTCTTGAAAATTTTCATCCCTATTATCAATAATTCGCGTCCAGGATGAATTACCTTTGTAAGTCATCCTGGATAAATGCAAAAAGACTGCCGCATAAAGCGGCAGTCTTAAATAATCTTTAAATGATATGGTTTCCGATTGCAAGATCAGGCTTTCTCGATCTTGACCGCGCAAACTTTATATTCCGGAATGCATGCGATGTCATCGTAAACAGCATTCGTTAGCTTGTTTGCGTTGCCATCCGGGAAGTGGAAGGTCATGAAGGATTCGCCTTCGGAGACTTTCTTGCCGACTCTGGCGGTCGTCACCAGTTCGCCACGGCGGCTGGATACTTTAACTTTGTCTCCATGCATAACTCCAATCTTCTCTGCATCTTTCTCATTCATCTCGATGTAGGATTCGTTGACGATCTGAGTAATGCCTTTGCTCTTTCCGGTCATTGCACGTGTGTTGTAATGATACAGCATACGGCCGGTCATCAGGATGATCGGATACTCCTCATCCGGAAGTTCCTTAGATGGAATGTACTTAGCCGGATAGAAATAGCCAAGACCACGGCTGAATTTGCCGACATGCATGATCGGTGTGCCCGGATGATCCGGTCCGGTACATGGCCACTGCAGGCTCTCACCAGCATCCAGTCTTGCATGAGAGATACCTGCGAAGCTTGGTGTCAGAGAAGCGATCTCATCCATGATCTCTGCGGATGTCAGATGTGGCTGCGGGTAGCCCATGCGGTTCATGACGTCGATGAAGATATCGGTGTCAAGACGTGCATTGGTACCAAGATCCACTGCCTTACGGACTCTCTGGACACGGCGCTCGGTGTTGCTGAAGGTACCTTCTTTTTCTGCGTAGCTGACGCCCGGAAGAACAACATCTGCATACTGAGCAGTCTCTGTCATGAACAGATCCTGTACGACAAGGAAATCAAGGCTTGTCAGAGCCTTCTCTACATGGTGGGTATCCGGATCGGTTACGATCGGATCCTCGCCAAAGATGTAAAGACCTTTGATTTTGCCTTCAATTGCGCCAGGAAGCACTTCGGTTGCCTTGAGACCAGGTGTATGATTCAGTGTGGTGCCCCATGCTTTTTCGAATTTTGCCATCACTGCTTCATCAGCAACGTTCTGGTAACCCGGGAATTTTTCAGGCAGTGCGCCCATGTCGCAGGCACCCTGGACGTTG
>JAFZKG010000158.1 GCA_017553695.1 Lachnospiraceae bacterium | reverse complement strand
GAAGATCAGACGATAAGTACAGATGGCAAAAAAAGGTAAAAGCAATTTTATGATGCAGGGCGCGATCCTGGGCGTTTCTTCCATTCTGGTCAGGATCATCGGCCTCATTTATCGTGTCCCGCTGAATAATATTCTGGGGGAAAAGGGAGTCGCGTATTATGGCGTGGCTTTTGATGTTTATTCTATTCTTCTGCTGCTTTCTTCCTACAGCCTTCCGCTCGCGGTCTCAAAGATGGTGTCGAAACGCGTCACCCTGAAAGAGTACCGTAATACCCGAAGAATCTTTATTTTTGCATTGATCTTTGCACTTTGCTGCGGAATAGCTGCATTCTGTATCACGTTCTTTGGAGCAAACCTTTTTGCAAAGATCCTTCATTTCCCGCAGAGCGCGATTGCCCTGCGTGTCCTTTCCCCGGCCCTGATCATCTTGTCTATGCTGGGCGTCATGCGCGGTTATTTCCAGGGGCTCGGGACAATGATCCCGACGGCCGTCTCCAATATTGTTGAGCAGATCGTCAATGCTATCGTCAGCATCGTGGCAGCCTCTGTCCTGTTCAAATCCGTTACACAGGCCAAGGCCGCTGCTTATCCTTTTGATAATGTGAAAGAAGCATATGGCGCTGCAGGCGGAACATTGGGTACAGTCAGTGGCGCTTTCGCCGCATTGATCTTCATGATCGTTCTGTTCATGATGTACCGGAAGATCCTGTACAGGCAGATGGCGAAGGATACAACAGATTATGTGGAGCCGGCAAAGGATATCCTGAAGGTCCTGATCGTGACGATCATACCGGTCATTCTGAGTACAACCATCTATAATATCAGCGGCCTGATCGATTCCGGCCTGTTCAGTAATATCATGGTATCCAAAGGTATTTCGGAGGCAGAGAAGGATGTCATGACCGGTATGTTCACCGGTAATTACCGACTGATCGTCAATGTGCCGATCGCGCTTGCCAGCGCGCTGGCATCTTCCCTGATCCCGAGTGTGGTGAAATCCATGACGATGAATAATAAGAGCAGCGTCATCCGAAAGATCGAGTCCTCTATAAAAGTTTCCATGATCGTCGCAATGCCTTGCGCCGCAGGGATCGGCGCTCTTTCCAGACAGATCATCGGATTCCTGTTTCCGACCAGCGTGAATCCGGACAAGGTATCACTGATGCTGATGGTTGGATGTCTGTCAGTGGTGTTGTACTCCCTGTCTACGATCACGAACTCGATCCTGCAGGGTATCGATAAGATGCGGATACCGGTCATCCATTCCGCCATCGCCATCGTGATCCATGTGGCAGTCCTGGTTGTAATGCTTTATATCCTTAAAATCGACGTATTCAGTCTGGTGATATGTGACATGCTGTTTGCATTCATTGTATGCTTCCTGAATGCAAGGTCACTCCGCCGTTATATCGGATATAAGCAGGAGATCAAAAAGAGTTTTCTGTTCCCTGCAATCTGTTCCGTGTTGATGGGTGTCTGCAGCTTCTTTATCAGCAAAGGAATCTATAAACTGATCCACAGTTATGCCGTATCAGTGCTGATCACGATCATCATTTCCGTTTTGATCTATGGCGTCCTTCTGCTTCTGTTCCGCGTAGTCGATGCAGAAGAAGTATACGCGATGCCGGGCGGAGCAAAGCTCTATACATTAGCAAAGAAACTGCATCTCATGTAATTGTGTTTTCATAAAAAGGAGAATCTGTAATATGCAGCCAGTCGCAAAAGGAAAAGGTCTGTTACAAGTATCTGCAATCCTGATGACAGTCATTGGAGGACTGTCGATCCTGCTCGCTCTTCTTTCGATTGTCTTTTTTGGCTTTATGACAGGTATCATGTCGAGACGGGAAGATGCTGTGGTCGTATTCAGTATTGCCATCATAATACTGGTCGGGCTGGTCATACTTGCTGCCCTGGAACTGGTCACCGGTATCATCGGAATCAAGAATGCGGGGAAGCCGGAGCATTCAGGAAGGTGTCTGGTGCTTGGGATCATTGTTCTGGTAATTGCAGCAGCGTGTATTGGCATATTGGTCGCAAATACCTCTTTCAGAAGTGATCCGGTCATGGCAGCCATTGTATATGTTCTCTGCGCAACAGCAGTTGTTGTCCCAATCCTATATGTGATCGGAGCAGCAATGAACCGGTCCTCTTATAAAGCCATGAAAGGTTGACCGCGATGAAGTGGCATTCTCTTTTGTATTTCGGTGAAAAAGCCGCCAAAAAAAGAATGAAGATCGTACACGATATTGATCAGAAGAAGATCAGTTTCGGGACCTTCGTGATCATTCTGGCCGTGAATGGAAAAGATCTGTTTGACATCCTTCCGGCTTATATGCTGTTCAAGGATCTCTATCAGGAGCAGCCGATCCTGGGCGTTGCCATCACAAAAGAGGAAGCGTTTGAAGTCTGTGAGAATATGATACGGGACGTGTATGAGCGGACCGGCGGTTATGATGTCAGGAGTTATTTCCAATGATCTTGTTAACGATTTTAAAAATCATAGGGATCGTCCTGGCATGCATCGTAGGCCTTATCCTGCTGGTGGTCCTGTTGGTACTTTTCGTGCCTGTCCGTTACCGTCTTTCCGGAGAAGGGGAGAATGCAGCGATCGCGGCGCAGGGAAAAGTCACCTGGTTTTTGGGCCTGGTCAAAGCCATTGCAGATTATCGGGAACTGGATGTTTCCTTCCTGGTAGCAGTTTTTGGGATCGCGATCAAAAAAGGGCATCTGAAAGACCTGATCGGGTCAAAAGAAGCGGATGAAAAACCGGTAGAAGAGAAAAAAACTGAGAAGACAACGGAACCGAAGCCGGAACCGAAACAGCCGGAACCGGAGCAGGAACTGGAGATTGAAATGATCGATATTTCGGATGCCGTGACAAAGCCGGCACCGGGGACCAAGGGGGAAGAGGACTTTTCGGATAAGGTCGATCACTTCTGTGAAAAACTGTCTGCCAAGTATGAGCGGCTTCAATTAAAACTGGAGCAGGCAGAAGCGATCCTTTCCTCGCAGACCACAAAAAGGGCAGTTAAAACAGTAAAAGAACAGCTGTTTCATCTGCTGGACCACATAAAACCAAAAAAAATTGAAGGAAAATTAAATTTTGGGTTGGAAGATCCGGCAAATACGGCTATAATATATGGCACGATTGATATTCTTGCGGAATCGATGTCGCAGGGAAAACTGCTCATTACACCGGAGTTCTATCAGAAGGGCATTGCGCTGGATCTAAAGATCTCCGGACGGATCTTTCTCGGATACATTGCGTTGTGTGCGTTAAAGGTATTCTTTAACCGTGATGTGAGAAAGGTCGTCAAAGTAGTCAGGAGGGTTGTTTGATGGCTGAAAACTTTGAAGGAACTGTAGGCGCTTTAATGAATAGTCTGGAGAACTATGTTTCTACCAAGACGATCGTTGGCGAGCCGATTCAATATAAAGACATTGTTGTTTTCCCGATGGCAGATGTGTCGTTTGGTGTCGCTGCCGGCGCGTTCAATAAAGATACTAAAACAAACGGGGCAGGAGGAGCAGGTGCTCATATTTCCCCGTCAGCAGTGCTGATCATTCAAAATGGAACGTCCAAGATCGTTAATATCAAAGATAAAGACTCTATCAACAAACTGATCGAGATCGTTCCGGATATAATGAATAAACTTCTGGGCCGTTCGAAAGATAAGGCAGGATCGGATGACGATATGCCGAGAATTGAGGATTATCTGTAGGAATGACCTGGTTTCTATTTGGTCTGATCTGTGTCCTGGGCTGGGGATTTGCTGATCTATTCTACAAAAAGGGCACGGATGACACAGACCGGTATTCGCATTTAAAAATCGCTATATGGGTCGGACTGGTAATGGGAATCTGCGCTATCGCACTTCTCATTATTTTTAAGCGTACCTTTTCCCTTATGGATCTGGTGAAATATTCACCGGCTTCTCTTTCCTATATCATTTCCATGGTGATCGGATATGCGGGGCTCAGATATCTGGAAGTCTCCATTATTTCTCCGGTACAGAATGCATCCGGAGCTTTTTCAGCAATCTGCATGGCAATCTTCTTCATGGTAACAGGAAGGATCACGGATTTCTTTGATGAGTTTTCCATCCTGGATATCACTGGCACTATCCTGATCGTTGCAGGCGTGATTATTCTGGCAGTTGCGGAAAAACGTCTGGCAGATATGGAAAAGCCTCTGCCGAAAGAAGATCGTAAATACCGTCTTGGAGCGCTGGCACTTCTTTTTCCAATCCTTTACTGCGTATTTGATACCATTGGAACAGCTGCCGATGGTATTATCCTGAGTGATGAGTCTTTACTGGGGCTGGATGAGATCGACGTGTTGATCCTTTATGGACTCACGTTCTTTGCCGCCGGCATAGTTTGTTTTTTCTTTCTTTGGATCAAAAACAAAAAACCATATAATCCGTTCCGGAAATCAGAGAAAAACAAGATCATTGCTTCCTGCTGTGAAGAATTCGGACAGATCTTTTATGTTTATGCAATGGCAGAAAATCCGGTCCTGGTAGCACCGATGGTGGCATCCTACTGTATCGTTTCTGTCATCCTTTCCAGGATCTTCCTCAAGGAAAAACTAAAACCCTTACAACTGGTCAGCGTGATCGTTGTCATTATCGGAATTGTGATCCTCGGGATCGCAGAAGGGATCGCAGAAGGATCCGCCTGAAGCGTTCATGATGATATGAAAAAAGACCGCCGTTATGGCGGTCTTTCGTAAAATCCGGACGTTATTTTTCGGCCAGGACTTTATTCAGTTTCGCATACCGTGGAAGGGAGTCTTCGTAATACCTTACCGGTTCTCCCTGAATGAGAGGAAGGGCATAATCGACAAATTCTTTGTTGACAAAATTCCCTTTCTTGTTGATCCATTCCCTTGGGATCTTTTTCTCTGCATTTGCTGCTTCGCTTAACGGTACCAGGATCAGATTGCATTTATATTTTGCAGAATCCGGATCCCGTTCAAATGCGACCATCCGGCCTGTTTTACCGGCCAGAGCACTCTTGACGGCAAATTTACCGGCTTCGATGGCTTCTTCCAGATCTGTTGCGGATGCCATATGGGCAGCACTGCGTTGCAGAAGACTTAATTCAATTGCACGGGTTTTGATACCGGTGCGGTTTTTCAGCAGGCTTGCCAGGTAGTTAGCAACACCGCCAAGCTGTGCATGCCCGAAACCGTCTGTCGTGGAAGTCTGCACTTCAGAAACGAAACGGCCGTTGTCATAATGGATGCCTTCCGATACCGCAACGAACACGTCACCTTTCTTTTCGTGAACTTTCTCCACATCATCAAAGAACTGATCCAGATCAAAATCGGTTTCCGGCAGATAAATCAGGTCAGGGCCTTCCCCTTTTTCCGCAGCGAGGACGGATGCGGCAGTCAGCCATCCGGCATGACGTCCCATGATCTCCATGACGGTGATATTGTCAGTCGTGTAGACCTTGTTGTCTTTGCTGACTTCCATACAGGAAGTGGCGATATAGCGGGCAGCGCTTCCGAAGCCCGGACAGTGATCCGTTCCGGTCAGGTCGTTATCGATCGTCTTCGGAACGCCGATGATGCGGCATTCATAGCCGACTTTCTTCATATAACGGTAGATCTTGTTGCAGGTGTCCATGGAGTCATTACCGCCATTGTAGAAGAAATAGCGGACGTTATATTTTTTGAAGATCTTGAGGATCTTCTTATAATCGGTTTCATCTTCCTCAGGGTCTGCGATCTTATAACGGCAGGATCCGAGTTCAGAAGATGGGGTATTGACCAGAAGCAGCAATTCATCCGCATCTTCTTTTGACATATCGTAAAGACGGTCATTCAGGACGCCGATGATGCCGTTTTCCGCGCCATATACGTTTGTGATCTCCTCCGCATCCAATGCTGTGCGGATCACACCATACGCACTCGCGTTGATCACAGATGTCGGACCGCCCGACTGTCCGAAAATGCAGCTGCCAATCAGTTTTTCAGCCATAAGTGTCTCCTTTTATCATGCTTTTCCGTCACAGCCGAGAACGTTAATGATCTTGTGTGCGACCAGTTCTTTGATGGCTTCACGGGATGGTTTCAGATACTGACGTGGATCAAAGTGATCCGGATGCTCGTCAAAGTACTCACGGATCGTTGCAGTCATGGCAAGACGCAGATCGGAATCGATATTGATCTTGCAGACTGCCAGAGAAGCAGCCTGACGGAGCTGATCCTCCGGGACGCCGATGGCACCCGGCATATTCCCGCCATGTGCATTGATCTTTTCCACCAGATACTGCGGAACGGAAGATGATCCATGCAGGACGATCGGGAAGGATGGCAGACGTTTTGCTACTTCCTCCAGGATATCAAAACGGAGCTGCGGTTTTGTGCCCGGTTTAAACTTGTATGCGCCGTGGCTTGTTCCAATGGCGATGGCCAGGGAATCGCACCCGGTCTTTTCGACAAATTCCTGAACATCCTCCGGTCGGGTATAGGAAGAATCCTCCGCACTGACGTTGACTTCATCTTCGATGCCGGCCAGTGTGCCGAGTTCTGCTTCGACCACAACACCGTGATCATGCGCATATTCCACGACCTTTTTCGTTTCTGCTATGTTTTCCTCTAATGAAAGAGATGATTTATCGATCATGACAGAAGTGAATCCGCCGTCGATGCAGCTCTTGCAGAGATCAAAGCTGTCACCATGATCCAGATGCAGGCAGATCGGGAGCCCTGTTTCGATCACAGCAGCCTCGACCAGTTTCATGAGGTAGGTATGATTCGCATAGGCGCGCGCGCCTTTGGATACTTGCAGGATCAGCGGGGCATTCAGTTCTTTTGCTGCTTCCGTAATGCCCTGGACGATCTCCATATTGTTGACGTTGAATGCGCCGATGGCGTATCCGCCGTTATATGCTTTCTCAAACATTTCTTTGGTTGTAACAAGTGGCATGTTGATCCCTCCTTATCTGAAAAGCAATGAATTCTTGTCCTCATTATACAATAGAATCCACGTAAAAGGACAAAAAAATAGAGAACCGATTGTTCGGTTCTCATGGGATTTGCTTAGGCTCTTTCCACTTTTCCGGATCTTAAGCAGGAAGTACAAACATGCATTGTTTTTCCATCGCCGCCAGCTGTCTTGACTTTCACAGACTTGATGTTTGATTTCCAGATTCTGTTTGATCTTCTATGTGAGTGGCTGACTGCGTTGCCAAAATGAACGCCTTTCCCACAAATATCACATTTTGCCATATCATTGCACCTCCTTCTTTCGATGCTTCTGCCTTTCGGCACGCTTGGTATTCTAACAAATATTACTTCTGTTTGCAAGTTAAATTTTTAGTTTTCATTTCTATTAAAGTGGTTTATAATTCACATACAATTTCCACACATCTGATGTGTTGTTTTTTGTGCGGATATTTTTGGAATGGAGGTCTTTCCATGAAAGGGACATATACCACAGACTATGGGAAAATCGTGATCGATAGTGGTGTGATCGCAAAGATGGCCGGCATGAAGGCATTAGGCTGTTTTGGCATCGTCGGCATGGCTGCTCTGAGCAAGCGTGACGGCATTGTCAAACTGCTGACCAGAAACAGTCTGACAAAAGGGATCCGTGTCACAATAGAAGAGAATGAGATCTGCATCGATTTTCATGTGATCGTCGCTTATGGTGTATCCATTGCGACAATCTGCGAAAACCTGGTAGATGCTGTTACCTATCAGGTTGAAAGCGCGACCGGATTTAAGGTCCGGAAGATCAATATCTTCGTAGAAGGTGTCAGGGTGATCGATTAAGGAGGACATGAATAGTGCTTGAATATATTGATGCCGGAACATTGAAAGTTTTGTTCCTGGCTGGCGTTAAAGGTCTGGAATCAAAAAAAGAATGGATCAATGAACTGAACGTTTTTCCGGTTCCGGACGGGGATACGGGTACAAATATGATGCTGACGGTACAGAATGCAGTCAGCGAGCTTTCGAAACTTCCGGGGGATGCCACAGTCACGGATATCGTGAAAACGATCTCCACCGGGACACTGCGGGGAGCCCGCGGAAATTCGGGCGTGATCCTTTCCCAGTTATGTCGTGGCTTTTCCAAAGAAATTGAAGGCGCACAGGCAAGGACCATTGATAAAGAGCTGATCGCAGCTGCATTTGAAAGAGCAGTTACTACCGCCTATAAAGCTGTTATGCAGCCAAAAGAGGGGACGATCCTGACGGTAGCGAAAGCTGCCAGCGTGAAAGCACGCGAACTTGCAAAAGAAGATATCTCAATGGAGCAGTTCTTTGCTTCCATCAACCGCTACGCGGAATATATTTTAGGCAAAACACCGGATATGCTTCCGGTATTGAAAGAGGCCGGAGTTGTAGATTCCGGCGGACAGGGTCTGGTTGAGTTCCTGAAAGGCGCATATGACGCTTATGTCAATGATGTCACAGAAGTTGATTTTTCTGTGTTATCTGCGGAAGAAAAGGAAATGGAAGTTGTAAAGAAGAGGATCGATACCTCCAATATTGAAACTTCTGATATCAAATTCGGTTACTGTACGGAATTCATCATTAATCTGGAAAAGGATTTTGATGAGAAGGAAGAATATGATTTCAAGTCATTCCTGGCTTCCATCGGCGATTCCATCGTCTGCGTCAACATGGACGATCTGGTGAAGGTGCATGTACATTCCAATCATCCGGGAGAAGTCATTGAACGCGCATTGACATATGGTTCACTTTCCAGCCTCAAGATCGATAATATGCGGGAAGAACATAACACAAAACTGATGAAAGAATCGGAAATGGCAGAAGCGTTTGACACAGTCGCTCCGAATGATAATGCCACCGAGGAATTCCTTGCTGTACCAAGAAAGGAATGGGGATTTGTAGCTGTCTGTGCCGGTGACGGCATGGCAAAGATCTTCCAGGGCATGAGTGTGGATGAGATCATTGAAGGCGGGCAGACCATGAATCCGAGCACGGAAGATATTGTCGCGGCAGTCAATAAGGTCAATGCAGAGAATGTCTTTGTCCTGCCGAACAATTCGAACATCATCATGGCAGCGACGCAGGCGTGCTATCTGGTAAAAGATAAAAAAGTCATCGTGATCCCGACTAAGACGGTTACACAGGGCATAACGGCTGTGATCAATTATGTACCAGCCCTGTCGATCGATGATAATACCCAGGTTATGACGGATGCGGCTAAAGAGATCAAGACCGCTGAAATTACATACTCGATCAGGGATACAGAGATTGAAGGCAAACGCGTCCATTCTGGTGACTATATGGGAATCGGAGACGGACACATGCTGGCTGTCGGAACTGACCGCAAACAGACGACAGTCGATGCAGTGATGGCAATGATCGATGAGGATTCAGAACTGCTAACCATCTATTACGGAGCGGATGCGACAGAAGAAGAGGCTTCCGAAATCGAAGCGCTTCTGGAAGCAGAAGATGCTCTTGCTGATATTGATATCGAGGTCGTGTATGGCGGCCAGCCGGTATATTATTACATTGTTTCTTTGGAATAAGTGATTTCCTTCCATGGAACTGACAGCTTTAAAAGGGATCGGTGAAAAGACCGGAGAATTATTTCATAAACTCGGCATATCGAATGTGGAAGAACTGCTCCAGTTCTTCCCCCGTGATTATGAACTTTTTACGCCGCCGGTAACCATCGGAGAGATCGGATTTCGGACATTCGCCACGATCCGTGGCACATTTACACAGAGTTTATTTCAGAGACGGATCAAAAAAATGACCATTACGACCGCCCAGTTCAAAGATGATGTTGGCGGTCAGATCAGGGTCTGTTATTTTAATGCTCCGTTCATGAAAGATGCCATCACACCTGGTGAGCTCTATATCCTGAAAGGTAGGGTCAGCCGGAAAAGAGGCATTCTTCAGATCGATCAGCCAAAGATCTATAAACCGCTTGATTATGCAGATCTCCTGGGCACGATGCAGCCGATCTATCCTCTGACAAAGGGGCTTTCCAATGCGGCGATCACGAAAGCAGTCCGACAGGCATTTGCCACTGACTGCTTTGCAAAACTGGATGAAGAAGATATTCTGCCGGAAAAGGTCAAAACCCGGTATGGTTTGTGCAGAAAAAGCGAGGCTGTCCGGAACCTGCATTTTCCGGGAAGTGAACAGGCATTCTCTACAGCCGCCATGCGGATGTCTTTTGAAGAGATCTTTCTTTTTATTCTGGCGATGAAAAAGAACGAATCGGCATTCCAGACGAAGAGTTCCATCCTCATTCATCCGGATCCGCGCACGAATGCCTTGTTGGACGCGCTGCCGTATGATCTTACTGACGCGCAAAAACGGGTGATCGGTGAAGTGGCAAATGACATGCAGAGCGGAAAGGTCATGAGTCGGCTGATCCAGGGCGACGTCGGTTCCGGCAAGACCATCGTTGCGCTGACAGCCCTTATGAATGCTGCTTATGCAGGCTATCAGGGAGCCCTGATGGCACCGACGGAAGTGCTGGCAAAGCAGCATTTTGAGACGATCGAAACACTTTTCCGCGAGCATGATGTCGGTCTGCATGCAGCTCTTCTGACCGGATCCATGACCGCACTGGAAAAGAAAGTTATATATGATGCTCTGGAAGACGGGCGGATCGACATCCTGATCGGTACGCATGCCTTGTTCCAGGAAAAAGTGAATTATAAAAACCTTGGTCTGGTCATAACGGATGAACAGCACCGGTTCGGCATACGTCAGAGAGAGGCCATTTCATTGAAAGGAAATGAGCCGCATATGATCGTCATGAGTGCGACGCCGATCCCGAGAACACTGGCTCTCATTCTTTATGGAAATATGGATGTTTCCGTGATCGATGAACTGCCGAAACAACGGAGGCCGATCAAGAATGCGGTTGTTGATACCTCATATCGGGAAAAGATCTATCGTTTTATCGAGAAAGAGGTGGCAGCCGGTCATCAGGCATACATCATCTGTCCGCTCGTGGAGTACTCAGATGGTGTGGAAGCTGTCAATGTGACAGACTATACGGATATGCTCCGGGATATGCTGCCGGAGGACATTTCCATCGGAATGCTGCACGGGCAGATGCCTGCAGCAAAGAAAAACGAGATCATGCAGCGTTTTTCGGAAGGTGAGATCAAGGTCCTTGTTTCAACAACCGTTGTCGAAGTTGGTGTTGACGTGCCGAATGCTACTGTCATGGTGATCGAAGATGCGAACCGATTTGGACTTGCAGCCCTGCATCAGCTGAGGGGACGTGTCGGAAGAGGGGCGGACCAGAGTTACTGCATTTTTGTGTCTGACAATAATTCAAAAGAAGCCATGGAACGGCTCCAGATATTAAAGACGTCCAATGATGGTTTTGAGATTGCCTCCAAGGATCTTTCCATTCGCGGACCGGGGGAATTCATGGGGGTTCGCCAGAGCGGTGTCTTATCTTTTAAGAACTTTGACCTGTACCGGGATGCACAGATCGCCCAGAAAGCGCAGGAAGCAGTTGATCAGATCCTTACCGGGCAGATTACACTCAGAGAAAGCGAGAAGGAAAAACTGGATAATGCGACCACGATATTGAAAGGTGGCATACTTTTATAATATATGTTAATATATTCGAAGATTAATTAAGGATGGACTGACTATGAAGATTGTTGTGCTGTGCGGTGGCGTGAGTACGGAACGGGAAGTCTCTCTTCGTACATCGACAAAAGTGGCAACTGCCCTTCAGATCAAAGGGCATCAGGTCGTCATGATCGATGTGTTTTTCGGGGAAGAGATCCTTCCGGACTTTGAAGGTACAAAGAATTTTGCGGAAAAAGCAGACGAATACAGAAGTATGAACGATCTGATCACAGAAGAGAGGATCGCGAAAACGGGCCTCATGGGCCCGAATGTAGCGGAAATCTGCCGCAAAGCAGATATCGTTTTCATTGGTCTGCACGGAGCAAACGGGGAAGATGGAAAAGTCCAGGCCTTTTTTGAAAAAGAAGGCATCAAGTATACCGGATCTGATTCTGTAAGCAGTGCCATTGCCATGAGCAAGGCGGAAACGAAAAAAATCGTGGCGCCGCATATCCCGATGCCGAAAGGAGTCGTCCTGCATAAAGGAGATACAAATTGCCCTATCAAGGCTCCGTGTGTGATCAAACCGAGTAACGGAGGATCCAGTCTCGGCGTCATGCTTGTTATGAAGCAGGAACAGTTCCTGGATGCTCTGGAAGAGGATTTCCGATTTGATGATACCGTTCTGGTAGAGGAGTTCATCGAAGGACGGGAACTTACCCAGGCCGTTCTGGATGGAAAGGCACTGCCGCCTGTTGAGATCTGCCCGGACGAGAATGAATGGTACGATTATACCAATAAATATAACGGAAAGACTAAAGAGGTCTGTCCTGCTGAGATTCCTGAGAATGTTCTTGCAGAGATGTCTGAAAAATCCATCCGTTTCGGGGAACTGATCGGACTCTCTGTATACTACCGGATCGATTATCTGCTGGATGCAGACGGAAATCTGTTTGCGCTGGAGGCAAATTCTCTTCCGGGAATGACGGATACCTCCCTGGTTCCGCAGGAAGCGGCAGCTGTCGGCATCAGCTATCCGGATTTGTGTGAGAAGGTCATTGAAATATCGCTTAGAAAGTACGAATAAATGAAGAATGTAACATTACGAAAACTGCAGAAAGTAACGATGGGACGGCTTTTTAACGCGGCCCATGTCATGGATGTAGAGATCAGTGCCATTATTTCTGATAGCCGGAAAGTGCGCGATGACTGTCTTTTCATCTGCATCAAAGGCGCCAAGGCAGACGGGCATGATTATGCGCAGGCGGCGATCGAGAACGGGGCTCTTGCTGTTGTATCTGAGAAGGAACTGATCGGTTTTGAAGGCCCATATCTGTTGGTGGATTCCACTTTTGAGGCTACTAAGGCGATTGCCGAGTATTACCGCCAGACACTGGATGTCATTTTTATCGGAGTGACAGGCAGTGTCGGCAAAACAAGCACGAAGGAACTGATTGCGGAAGTGCTCAGCAAACGCTACCGTGTTCATAAAACGCAGGGGAATCTGAATAACGAATGGGGTGTTCCATTCACAATCTTCCGGATCAAGGAAGGAACGGACGTGGCTGTAATCGAAATGGGAATCAATCATTTTGGCGAGATGGATCGTCTTGCGAAAATGGTACGGCCGGATATCGTTGTCATGACAAACATCGGACAAAGCCACCTGGAATTTCTCGGAACCCGCGATGGCATTTTGAAGGCAAAAGCGGAAGTGTTCCACTATCTCTCAGATGACGGAAAAGTGATCCTGAATGGTGACGATGATAAGCTTTCCATGATCAAGAGCGTGAAAGGCATTCGTCCACAGTTATTCGGTTTTGGAGCACATTGTGATGTCTGCGCGGAAAATATTGTAACGAATGGCCTGAAAGGAAGCTCCTTCGATCTCGTCATGCGTGATCATGGAAGCAGAATGGCAATGCGGATCAATCTCCCGTTACCTGGAAAACAGATGATCTACACAGCCCTGGCTGCCTATCTTGTAGCCGTGAATATGGACATTTCTCCAATGGTCATCAAGGAAGCATTGGAAAACACCACTGCTGCAATGGCAGGTAGAAACAATATCGTAGAAACGGACCGATATACGATCCTGGATGACTGTTATAATGCGTCACCGGCTTCGGTTGAGGCTGCCGTGGATATCCTGAAGCTTACGGATGGAAGAAGGGTTGCGATACTGGGAGATATGCTTGAATTGGGCGAGGATTCCGAAAAATACCATTATCAGGTTGGAAAATATGTTGCATCGGCAGGGATCGACCTGATCATCTGTGTCGGCGACCTGAGTGAAAAAATGCAGCTTGGAGCAAAGCTGAATACAGATAATGAAGTCCGTTATTTCAAGACCGTGGATGAATGCATCCGGTTTCTGCCGGACCTCGTGCGGCGCGGAGACAATATTCTGGTGAAGGCATCGCATTCCATGGATTTCTCCAGGATCGTGGATTTCCTGCATTCATGAAGATCATTACCAGACCGGCAGAACTGAATGGGGAACCTCAAATTGAAAGCATTGCGCCGAAAGGCGACGTGCTTCTTTTTGATATAGAGACCACCGGATTAAAAAAAGGAACCACGCAGGCTTATCTGATCGGATGCGCATATTATGACGGAGAATGCTGGATGATCCGGCAGTATCTGTCGGAAAGCGCTCTGGATGAGCGTGAGATCCTGGAAGCATTTTTTGATTTTGCCCGCGGATTTCGGGTGCTGATGCATTTCAACGGAGATGGATTTGATATTCCATATCTGGATTTTAAACAGGAATTCTATGGGCTTGGATTTTCTTTTACAGATTTTTGCAGTTTTGATATATACCGGAGGGCAAAATCACTGCGAAAACTGCTCTGTCTTTCCAAAATGGGGCAGACATCCATCGAGCAATTTCTGAAGATTGAACGGGATGATAAGATGACAGGGGGTCAGCTGATCCCATATTATTATGAATATGAACGCACAGGTGATCCGGAAGCAGAGCGGCTCCTTTTGCTGCATAATTTTGACGACTTGCAGGGAATGCTGAAGATTCTGGACATCCTGAAATATCTGGATATCCAGGAAGGGAATTTCCATTATGAAGGAATGGAAACCGTGTCCGGGTATGCAATCCTGAATTACCGGCTGGAACAGGAAATGCCAGTCACATTTGAAAAACAGATCGAAAAGCCCGAGATCGTGATCTGTGCAGACGGATCACTACTTCAGATCAGCCTCAAGCTGTATGAGGGCATTGCAAAATATCCGCTCGAGGATGTGGAAAATTATTATTATCTGCCGGCCGAGGATACGGTCGTCCATAAAGATGTAGCCCGGTTTGTAGATCAAAAGTACCGGAAGAAGGCGACAAAGAAAAACTGCTTTTTAAAAAAAGAAGGCAGATTTCTCCCGCAGAATCAGAAACTGTTTGATCCGGCATATTACGTGGATGGAGACAAAAAAAGATCCTATTTTGATATTACAGAAATATCAGCCGGACCTGAGGTCTGGAAGGAATATGCACTTGATATAATAAATAGTTAAATATATAATTTTTTGGACTGTTTATAAAAAAAGAACGAACACACAGGAGCTGTTCATGGCTGTTCTGACATTCCGTGGCGGAGTTCATCCGCCAAGAAATAAAAAACTGACCGCCAGCAAACCGGCGAAGGATTGTTATACACACGGAGACCTGAGCTTTCCGCTGTTTCTTCACCATGGCCTGCATGCCAAGCCAGTTGTGAAAGGCGGGGAGTGGGTAAGCGCAGGAACATTGATCGCCAAAGCAGATGGTTATGTTTCTTCTAATGTCCATTCCTCTGTGGCAGGCATCGTGAAGTATGTGGATTTTGACACGATCGTGATAGAAAGTGCAGGCGAAGTCCATGAGGAGCCCAGGATCGTCAGCAGACACTATTCCGAGATGGCGAAAGAGGAAATCCTTTCTCTGATCCGCGAAGCGGGTATTGTGGGAATGGGAGGAGAAGAAGGATATCCGACTCATATCAAGCTCTCTCCGGAAGACCCGGATAAGATCCATTACGTGATCGTGAACGGCTGCGAATGCGAGCCATATCTGACCTGTAATTTCCGCCGGCTGATCGAAGAGCCGGATCGGATCGTGGAAGGTCTGAATATTGTACTTCGTCTCTTTGATAATGCCATGGGAATGATCGCGATCGAAGATGATAAGAAATCTGCGGTCATCAAGATCAAGAATTACTTAGTGAATGAACCGCGCATACGGGCGCGGATGCTGTATACCAAATATCCGCAGGGTGCAGAACGTCAATTGATCTATGCACTCACAGGGAAGAAGATCCGTTCGGGCATGAGGCCTGCTGATGTTGGCGTCCTGGTCCTGAACGTGGAAACGGTCTATGCGATCCGCAGAGCCGTAATGGAAGGCAGACCATTGATCAGCCGTATGGTTACGGTTGCAGGAGATGCAATTAAGAATCCGGGTAATTTCCGTGTGAACATCGGCACGAATATCCGCGATCTGATCGATGCAGCCGGAGGGTTTACAACTCCACCGGAAAAAGTGATCATCGGTGGACCGATGACCGGAGAATCGATCCTCGATCTGGATCGTCCGGTCACGAAAGATACCAACGCTGTTTTGGCTTTCAGCCAGGACCCTGTCATCCGGGTACATCAGACAAACTGCATCCATTGCGGCCGATGCATGGAGGTCTGTCCGAGCAGGCTGATCCCGACAAAACTTGCAGATTATGCGGCTTTGGGACGAACAGATCTGTTTCTGGAAAATGACGGAACGGAATGTATCCGATGCGGATCGTGTTCCTATATCTGTCCGGCTAAACGAAGTCTAGCAGAATTGATCATTTCCATGAAACAGATGACCTCGAGTGATACAGAATAAGGAGCTATCCTTGAACGAAAACAGTAATCTCCGCATATCGTTTTATCCGCATATCCGTGATAAGGCTTCGACCAGCCGAATCATGCTGGATGTCGCAATCTCGCTGCTTCCGGCTACTATTTTCGGTGTCTTTAATTTTGGATGGTATGCGCTTCTTTTGATTCTTGTATGCGTAGGTACCTGTGTCATCCTGGAACTCATATGGGATCTTGGAAACCATAAGCGCATGACGATCCGTGATCTGAGCGCAGTCGTTACCGGAATGATCCTGGCGCTGAATCTGCCTCCTACATTGCCATTGTGGATGGCAGCGGTTGGCGCTGCATTTGCAATTGTGATCGTGAAACTGCTTTTCGGAGGTCTGGGACAGAATATCATGAACCCTGCAGCCTGCGCAAAGTGCTTTTTGATGATCTGTTTTGCGACCAGAATGAATATGTTTGTATACCAGGGCGTCCTTAGTACGCCTCCGATTGAAGTGCTTCGGGCAGGCGGCACCGTGGATCTGCTTCAGTTATTCCTGGGCAATACGTCCGGATGCATTGGCGAAACCTGTGCCGTGGCACTGATCATTGGTGCAATCTATCTCTTTATCCGGAGGATCATCGATTTTCGCATTCCGCTTTTCTTTTTGATCGCTGCGGTCATTTATATCGGGATCTATTCGCTGTTTACCCGTGGCGGGATCGACATGACACTGATCGGCGCTCATCTTCTGAGCGGCGGCATGCTGCTTGGAGCCTTTTTCATGGCTACGGACTATGTTACCAGTCCGGTCTCCAGACCAGGCAGGATCATATATGGAGCTTTTATTGGCGCGCTTGTGTGTACCTTCCGTTTATTCGGGACTGCGAACGGAAGTGTTTGCTTTGCCATTCTGCTGGGCAATCTTGTGGTGCCGCTCATCGAACGCATCACCAGAAGAAAATCGTTCGGGAAGGAGGAGTAAGTGATGAAAAAAAGATCCATCTTTCTCCTGACGATCTGTATCATCTGCGCCATTCTGATAACGGCCGGGGTTCTTGCTACGCGTAAGAAGATCATCGCGAATGAAAAAAAGATCTATGATAATGTGTTCGCGGAAACTTTTCCAAGTGCATATCGGCGCTCAGATGCATCCTACAGTAAATTCTATTTAGCAGAATACCTGGAAAGTTACGGATTGGATACTTCCGATGTGATCGTAGATCATGTGATTTATGCCAGAAACGAACTGAGTGAGGTCAAGGGTCTGATCGTCTACGTGAAGTGCTATAAAAAATATGGCGGCATCATCTATCTCGCTGTTGGCATACAGAATAATGGAACGATAAACAATTATACGGTACTGGATATCTCTGATGCGAAAGGATTGGATCTGCTGGTGAAGGAAGACTCCTTCAAGGACCAGTTTAAAGAAAAGAGTGTTCCACAGTTTGTGCTCTCCGCGGAACCATACAGTGACGCGGATATTGTGGCTGTCGGCGGAGCGGAAGATGCTTCGCAGGCTGTTGTGAATGGGATCAATGCGTCCATCTATACATTGGAATTCATAGATGAGAGCATGGGAGGACTTCTTGAGTGAGTGAGAAGAAAGACAACATCTTCAGAAGATTATATTACGGAGTACTGAAGGAAAACCCGACAGTAGTGCTGTGTCTTGGCCTGTGTCCGACCCTTGCGGTCACGACATCTGCGAAGAATGGCCTTGCAATGGGTATCTTTACGTCCGTTGTACTGATCCTCTCAAACCTGTTTATATCCCTGCTTCGAAAACTGATCCCGCAAACAGAACGGATCCTTGGATTTGTCGTGATCATCGGTACATTCACGACACTATCCCAATTGTTCCTGCAGGCATATTTCCCGGATATCAATGAAGCGCTCGGTATTTTCATTCCGCTGACCGCTGTGAATACCGTGATTTATGATCGTGCAGAGAAATATGCTGTCAGTCATAATGCGGCCCTTTCCATATTTGACGGGATCGGTATGGGTATTGGGTATACGCTGATCATTACGATCCTCGGTGCCATCCGTGAGATCCTTGCAATGGGTACTGTATTTGGATACCGGCTCATTCCTGCCGGATATAGTATTTCGATCGCAGCGCTTGCCCCGGGAGGCTTCATCATCCTGGCCTGCATCATAGCGATCGCCAATAAGATAAATGGAGGCAGAAGATTATGACAAAACTGATCTACGCGGCCATCATTTCTGCCTTTATTAATAACCTGGTCCTGACCCGTACGTTTGGTACCAATAGTCTGATCCGTGATTCCAGGGATTATGGATCCGCGATCCGTCTGGGGGTCTCGATCCTGATCATTACGTCCCTTTCATCCGTCATCACCTGGCCGATCGGAAGGTACTTGTTGGAAAAGTTCAACCTTTCCGCTTTGGAAACGATCGTATTTCTGCTGATCGAAGCGGCTGTGGTCTGGCTTCTCCTGGCACTGGTCAGGAAGATCAGTGAAAAGAAATATCAGCAATTAAGTCCGCTCCTGACGTTAACGATCGCGAACAGTGCAGTGCTGGGGATCATCCTGAATAATGTAAGCGTCGGATACAGTTTCGTTCGCAGCACAGTGTTCAGTATTTTCGGGGCCATAGGCTTTGGGATCACATTGATCCTCATGGCCGGAATCAGAGAACGGATCCGGTATAATGATGTTCCGCAGCCGTTTGAAGGTGTGCCAATCCTCCTGGTCACTGCTGCTTTGATGGCAATCGCTTTCTACGGATTTACCGGATTAATATAAGTTGTTGAGAAATCAGTAAATATCGATTATAATAATTTGGCATATTTTCAGGGTTATTTCGATCATATGCATGGAGGATAATTATGAATATTCTTGCCAGTCTCACACCGAAAAGTGACGTGGATTATGTCATGGATGAGGCGACATTATTTAAAGTCCTGCAGACAATGGAAAACAGAAATTTTTCTGCGATTCCGATCATTAATAAAAAAGGCCGGTATATAGGAACGATCACATCCGGGGATGTCCTGGGATGTATTAAGGAAAATTTCAATTTATCTGTTAAGGACTCGGCGAAATTCCCGGTAAGGAGTGTCCGAAGGACCCGGGATTATAAAGCGATCAGCGTACACGCCAACATGGAGGAGATCCTGGACGTAGCTGTGGACCAGAACTTTGTACCTGTTGTGGACGATGATGATAATTTCATCGGAATCCTGACCAGGAAGGAAATCATGAAATGGATGCGTGAGGAATATAACCGCGAACATCCGGAGGGAGGAAATTAAGTGTCTCAGAATGTATATGATGTTTTAGCAGAAAGAGGATTTATCGCGCAGTGTACCCATCCGGAAGAGCTGCGGGATCTTCTTGGCAGAGAAAAAGTAAAATTCTACATCGGATTTGACGCGACCGCAGATTCTCTGACTGCCGGACATTTTCTTACCATCATGGCGATGATGCATATGCAGAGAGCCGGCCATATTCCGGTCGCATTGATGGGCGGCGGAACGACCATGGTCGGAGATCCTTCCGGAAAGAGTGACATGCGTCAGATGATGACGAAAGAGACCATCGACCATAATGTGGAACGGTTCCGTGAGCAGATCGGTCATTTTCTGGATAACTCCGAAGGGAAGATGATCTTTGCAAATAATGCAGACTGGCTGCTGAACCTGAATTATGTAGAATTCCTGCGGGAAGTCGGCGTACATTTTTCTGTTAACCGGATGCTGACAGCTGAATGCTATAAACAGAGAATGGAAAAAGGACTGACTTTCTTTGAATTCAACTACATGATCATGCAGTCCTACGATTTCCTGAAACTGAACCAATTATATGACGTCTGTCTGCAGATGGGCGGCGACGACCAGTGGTCAAACATCATCGGCGGCGTGGAACTGATCCGCCGGAAAGAGCAGAAACCGGCATATGGTCTTACCCTTACACTTCTGACAACTTCAGAAGGCATTAAGATGGGAAAGACTGTAAAAGGCGCTCTGTGGCTTGATCCGGAAAAGACGAGCCCATATGAGTTTTACCAGTACTGGAGAAATATTGAAGACGTCAAAGTGGAAGAGTGCCTCGGCCTTCTGACCTTCCTCCCAATGGAAGAAGTAAGAAGACTCGGCGCGCTGGAAGGTGCCGAGATCAATAAGGCGAAAGAAGTGCTTGCCTTTGAGATCACGAAGATCGTTCACGGTGAAGAAGAAGCCATTAAGGTTCAGAATGCCGCAAGAGAAGTCTTTGCGGGATCCGGCATAAGTGATAACATGCCGACCTATGAATATACGAAGGAAGCGTTTGCTGCCGCGGATGTCATCCAGGCTCTTGTAGATACAGGCCTGGCAGGGACCCGTTCGGATGGCAGACGTCTGATCGAAGGTGGCGGAGTTTTAGTCAATGATGAAAAGGTCACGGACGTGAAACGCACACTTTCAGACAGTGATCTGACAGATGGAGCTCTTGTTCTGAAGAAAGGCAAGAAGAAATCGGTTAAGATCATTGTAAAATAAACGATCAGGGCGGCACCGGAAGTGCCGCCTTCATTTGGAAAAACAAACATCTTTAAAGTGGAGGCATATCATGCATAAATCATATGGAGTAAATGAATTAAGACAAATGTTCCTGGACTTCTTTGAGAGTAAGGGACACCTTATCATGAAAAGTTTTTCACTGGTGCCGCATAATGACAACAGCCTGCTTCTGATAAACGCAGGAATGGCACCTTTAAAGCCTTATTTTACCGGTCAGGAGATCCCGCCTAGAAGACGCGTGGCAACCTGCCAGAAGTGTATCCGTACAGGAGATATTGAAAATGTAGGAAAAACTGCCCGACATGGTACATTCTTTGAAATGCTCGGCAACTTCTCCTTTGGAGATTATTTCAAACTGGAAGCGTTGCAGTGGACCTGGGAATTTCTGACCGAGTGGGTCGGTCTGGAACCGGACCGTCTGTATCCATCCGTCTATCTGGACGACGATGAGGCGTTTGATATCTGGAATAAAGTGATCGGTATCCCGGCAGAACGTATTTCCCGTTTCGGCAAGGAAGATAACTTCTGGGAGCATGGCTCCGGCCCTTGTGGCCCTTGCAGTGAAGTCTATTATGACAGAGGTGAGGAATACGGATGCGGAAAACCGGACTGCAAAGTCGGTTGTGACTGCGACCGCTACATCGAAGTCTGGAATGACGTCTTCACACAGTTCGACGGTGACGGTAAAGGTAATTATGTAGAACTGGAAAACAAGAACATTGATACCGGCATGGGTCTGGAAAGATTAGCGGTTGTATCTCAATGCGTAGATTCCATCTTTGATGTTGACACGATCTGCGCGATCCGTGACAAGGTCTGCGAAGCCGCTAATGTTGTTTACCATACGGATGAGAAAAAAGATATCTCCATCCGCCTGATCACTGACCATATCCGCAGCGCGACATTCATGATCTCAGATGGCATTAATGCTTCCAATGAAGGAAGAGGATATGTCCTCCGCAGACTGATCCGGAGAGCAGCCCGTCATATCCGGATGCTCGGCATTGCGGATCATTTCATGCCGATCCTGAGCGAGACTGTTATTGAATGCTCCAAGGATGCATATCCGGAGCTGGAAGATAAGAAAGCTATGATCCTGAAAACGCTTGCAGACGAGGAAGACCGTTTCTACAAGACGTTGGATACCGGAATGAAGAAATTAAATGAAATGATCGAGACCGCGAAAGCAGAAGGGAAGACCCGGCTTTCCGGCAGCGATGCATTCCGTCTTTATGATACATATGGATTCCCGCTGGATCTGACCAGTGATGTTCTGGAGGATGCCGGCATGACAGTGGATGAAGCGGGATTTGAAGAGCAGATGGAGATCCAGAGAGAAACAGCCAGAAAAGCAAGGAAAGTCACCAATTATATGGGTGCTGATGCAACGGTATATCAGGAACTTCCGCTGACTCTGACGACGGAATTTACCGGTTATGACGTTCTTCAGGATGAATCCGTCATCACTGCCATGACTACAGAAGATGCAGTTGTAGAGACTTTGGCGGAAGGCGATGTTGGTACGATCATTACCGTAAAAACACCATTCTATGCTACGAAGGGCGGACAGGAAGCAGATAAAGGTGTCATCCGTTCGGATAAGGGCGAGTTCATCGTAAAAGATGTGATCGCACTTGCCAATAATGTAACGGGTCATGTGGGTGTCGTATCCAGGGGCCAGTTTGTGGTTGGCGATGCAGTCAAAATGGAAACGGATGCAGTCATCAGAAAGAATACTGCAAAGAACCACAGTGCGACCCATCTGCTGCAGGCAGCACTGCGTCAGGTCCTGGGTGATCATGTGGAGCAGGCAGGTTCTCATGTGACGGATACGGAACTTCGTTTTGACTTCACTCATTTTTCAGCATTGACAACGGATGAGATCCGCGAGGTAGAGGCCATTGTTAACAATAAGATCGCAGAAGGTCTTCCGGTCAATACCGACATCATGGATCTGGATGAAGCGAAAAAGAGTGGAGCTATGGCTCTGTTTGGCGAGAAATACGGCGATAAGGTCCGAGTGGTTAAGATGGGCGATTTCTCCCGCGAACTTTGCGGCGGAACGCATGTGGGAAACACTTCTGTCATTGGTAACTTTAAGATCATTTCAGAAGGCAGTGTGGCTTCCGGTGTCAGAAGGATCACCGCTATTACCGGACAGAAAGTCCTGGATCATTATGCAGCAATCGAACAGCAGTTTCTGGAGGCTGCCTCTAAAGCAAAGGTAGAGCCGGATCAGCTGTCCAAAAAGATCGAGGATCTTCAGAATCAGATCAAGGATCTGACAAACGAGATCACGAAGATCAAGAGTGCTTCCGCGAAAGACGCACTCGGTGATATCGAGGTGGAAGTTGTAAACGGCATGAATCTGGTTACAAGAAAACTGGACAATGTCGGCATGGACCAGCTTCGTGAACTGGGCGACCAGATCAAGGATCAAATTGGAGAAGGCGTTGTTGTTCTCGCATCGACTGTGGATGGAAAAGTCAACCTGATCGTTACCTGTACAAATGGAGCTCAGGAAAAAGGTGCTCATGCAGGTAATATCATCAAGGCAATCGCCCCGATCGTCGGAGGAGGCGGCGGTGGCCGTCCGAACATGGCACAGGCAGGCGGCAAGAATCCGAATGGGATCGACGAAGCTTTGGAAAAGGTTAAGACTCTTTTATAAAGCATGTTAGGACATAAAAAAAACTGGTATTTTCAAGGATGGCAGAGCCGGAAGGAGTTATCTCCTTCCGGCCGCCTGCATACGGTATGGGAATACAATGATGATTATTATTCCTTTGACCTTTCGGCAAAAAGGTTTCGTCTGCTTAAGATCTCGTTTGTCGCGATCCCGGCGCTTATCATAGTGATCTGGATCCTGTTTTCTCTTATGAGAAGTTTTGCAAGGGACAGCATTCTGTATGTCGGCGTATTCTGGTATACAAGCACGATCCCGATGATCTATATGGTCATGGGAGCCGTTGGAGCAATACGCATGAAGGAAGAAATGACGTACCGTGATCTGTATGCGTGTTACCGCAGGATCAAACTGTCCAGCTGGGTCCTGCCGGTCCTGTTTCTTTTTTCCCTCATAGGGACCTTTGTTTTTGTGATCCGGTTTGCTGAGAATTATTCTATCCGGATGGAACGCATGCATGTGATTGGGTGTCTGATCCTGTTTCTTCTTTCGCTGGCATTATTCATCATCCAGCTGAAGGTAAAGAAAAAGATCATCGTTTCAAAAAAGAGAACGGAAGAAGAGTAAAAATAAGCGGCATTGCCGCTCTTTTTACGTAATAATTTTGTAACAGTTTCTTAACTTAATATCAAAGATTATTTGATAAAATGCTAGAAATATGATGGCTGAGAAGCATTAGAATTTGGAGAACAGAATGCGTTGTAAAGAATGCGGCATTGAAGTCGACGATTTCGAAGTTTTCTGCCCGAACTGCGGAGCCCCTTTGCGGGTAACCGCTGATTATGATTTCATTCAGGCTGAGATCGGCGGCAAAGTGGACCAGTTTATGAATGATTCCGCTGCCGGTCCGGAACGTCACCACGAAGTGCGTGAGAGAAGGACTGAGGGGGATCCGGAGACTGTCATAGTTGACCGTAAACGTACGCAGCAGAATACCGGACCTGAACTGACGATCATCGGAGAAAAACCAAGACATGAAAGCGTGAACGGTGATACGATCGCGTTTACGAAGGCTATCTATGGGAAAGACAGTGTTTTTTCCGTGGATGGCGGACAGATCTACGAAGATCAGGCAGATGATGAGGAAGAAGAATTCGAAAAGGACTCCCGAAAGGAATTGTCCCGCATCCGGGCACGCGCAAGAGAACGGAAGAGAAAGAGAAAAAAACGCATCATCATTTTCTCGATCATTGGCGCTGTTGTCATAGCAGCTGCAGTTGCGATCCTCATAACGATCTCAAAGAACAGTAAACCGCCGGAAGAAAAAGACTTTTCTGACCGGATCACTTCAAATGCAGAAGAAGGCGGCATCTACAATGCGCCGTTTGAACTCACGCTGTGGTCGGAAAAAGATTACCGCATTACCTATACATTAGATGGAAGTGAACCGAATGTGAACTCTGTGCCGTATGGACAGGCGATCCGCTTTACCAATTCCGATATCGGCGGAGACTCCATGCAGGTTACATTGAAAGCGGCTTCTTATAATAAAAATGGTTCTATCCTGGGTGGGAAGATCACCGTAAACTTTACCGTCACAAAATCCATGATCACATCTCCTGTCATGGAACCGGACAGCGGGGATTATTATGAGCCTGAGTATATTTATATCTACGGCCCGGAAGGTGCTGATATTTACTTCACATACGATGGCTCCACACCATCCAAGAATTCGACACTGTATACAGGTCCGATCCAGATGAAACGTGGAAATTATGTGTTGAATGCGATCGCAATTGATAAGAGCGGTGTACAGAGTGAAGTGGCATCCTATGTCTACAATCTTGTGATCGAATCCATGCTCTCCGCTGATGACGCTTTCTATATAGTTATAGAAGAACTTGTTGATTCGGAATTGATCGAGAGTGAGAAACCGGACGACAATGGTCAATACAAAGTTCCGGGAGGCGGTATCCGAAGAGTCACACAGGGAGGCACTGCCCTGATCGATAATGAAAACTATTTCATTGTCCAGGTGGATTATTCGAATGACGGCGGAACCGTTCAGGCAACGACCTACTACGGCATCAATGACCAGACGGGTGAGCTTAGCAGATTGAATAAATCCGGCATGTCCTATACATTTGAATAATGTTTAAGATCATTGCTGTCGGAAAAATAAAAGAAACGTTCTTTTCAGAAGCGATCCTGGAATACACGAAACGGCTCAGCGGATATACAAAGCTTTCGATCATCCAGGTGCCGGATGAAAGATCCGACGAGAAGACGAAAGAAAAGGAAGCGGATTCGATCCTTAAGCAAATCAATGACACAGACTATGTGATCACTCTGGAGATCAAGGGGGAAAAGCTATCGTCAGAAGGTTTTGCTGAGATGATCGAACAATTGGAAGTGAGCGGCAGGTCCAATATCACTTTCATTATCGGAGGTTCCCTGGGGCTTTCTGAACGGGTATCTGCGAGGGCAGACCGAAAGATCAGTTTTTCCGATATGACCTTTCCGCATCAGCTCATGCGGGTCATACTGTTGGAACAGATCTACCGTGCCGTGAAGATCATCCGGCATGAACCTTATCACAAATAGTTCACTTTACTTTGCCTTTGTACGGTTGTAAAATTTTGTTAACGGAGGATTTGAAATATGGGTTCTTTGAAAATATATGACGCAGAGAATATTGGTGAAGTCCAGATCACGGAAGATGTCATTGCGATCATTGCAGGTCTGGCAGCAACGGAGGTGGACGGCGTCCATTCCATGGCCGGCGGTATCACCAATGAGATTGTTGCAAAGCTCGGGCGAAAAAACCTGGCAGCCGGCGTGAATGTCAGCTGCGTGGAAAATGTGGTGAAAGTGATCCTAAGTCTGGTCATAGAAGTTGGATATAGTATTCCGGAGGTTTGCAGAGTCGTCCAGGAACGAGTGAAAACTGCAATTGAAAACATGACCGGGCTAGCGGTCGACTCGGTCGATATCAAGATCGCGAATGTGAACATTGACAACTGATAATGAAAAATCATTAAAAGGGTGTCATTGCGATACCCTTTTTCGTTATAAGGGATTATTTATGAAAACTGACAGAAGAACACAATTAAGAGAAGTTGCTTTTTTATTACTGTTCCGGCTTGACTTTTATCCGCATCAGGATATGGCCGGGCAGATCAAGGATTTCTTCGAAGGCGAAGAGGAATTTACGGATGCAGAAAAAGAAGCGGTTGGGAATAAAGTTCTTTTGATCACGGAATTATCGGATGAGATCGATGAAGCCTTGAATAAAGTCAGCGTCGGCTGGAAAGTGAAACGAATGTCGCGTGTCGACCTGACGATCCTGAGGCTTGCTTATTATGAGATCAAATACGATGCAAATGTACCGGTATCCAGCGCGATCAACGAGGCGGTGGAATTGGCTAAGAGTTACGGGGAGGAGAATAGTCCTTCTTTCGTAAACGGAATACTGGCAAAGGTCGTCAAGGATGAATAACAGCAGGAATATATACAGCGTTAAGCAGGTAAATTCCTATATCAAACGGATGCTGGATGATGACTTTATCCTGCGGAACATCTATATACAGGGAGAAGTCTCGAACTGCAAATATCATTCGACCGGGCATATATATTTTTCTTTGAAAGATGCGTCCGGTGTAATTCCTGCTGTCATGTGGAAGAGTGACGCTTCTTCTCTGAAGTTCCGCCTGGAAGACGGCATGCAGATCATCGTGCATGGTAGTATTTCTGTATATGAAGCCGGCGGCAGGTATCAGATCTACGCACGCTCCGCGGAAGAAGCCGGCAAAGGCGATCTGGCCGCGCAGTTTGAGGAGTTAAAAAAGAAACTGGAGGAAATGGGGTATTTTTCTGAAGAGTATAAAAAGGAAGTACCGCGTTTTTCCCTCCGGATCGGCGTCGTGACTGCCGAGACCGGTGCAGTCATCCGCGATATTTATAATGTGGCGAAAAGAAGGAATCCATATTGTCAGATCCTTTTATATCCGGCAAAGGTTCAGGGGGATGGAGCAGCAGAAACGATCGCCAAAGGAATTTCCTATCTCGATAAATCCGATGTAGATGTGATCATCATTGGGCGTGGTGGCGGCTCTATGGAAGATCTCTGGGCGTTTAATGAAGAAATGGTTGCACAGGCGATCTTTCAATGCAATAAGCCCGTCATTTCTGCTGTTGGCCATGAAACAGATTTTACCATTGCGGATTTTGTGGCAGATCTTCGCGCACCTACACCAAGCGCGGCGGCAGAGCTGGCAGTTTTTGATTATGCTTTGTTTGAAAAAGAACTTGCAGATTACCGCTATTCGCTGAATCTATACGCGAACCATAAACTGGACCGTATACGTGATGAGATCAAACGCTATCGTCTGACGATTGAGACTTTGTCTCCGCAGAACCAGCTGCTGCAGAAAAAACAATATCTGACGGATAAGAGCAGCCGCCTGGAAGATCTGATGGAGAGAGAAGTGCGGGATAGAAAGGAAAGGCTGGCAGTCCGTTCGGAACATTTACTTGGATTGTCCCCGCTAAAGAGACTATCGGAAGGATATTCGTTCGCTACTGATCCGTCCGGAAATGCGTTGAAAAGCATCCGGCAGGTAAAGATTGATGATAACATCCGTATCCGGGTAACGGACGGGAACATAGATGCTGCCGTGATCACGGTGAATGAGGAAAACTATGAGTGAAGAGATCAAAGAAGAAAAAACACTGGAAGAAGCATTTGAGGAACTGGATCAATTGATCGAAAAGATGGAATCGTCCTCACTTCCGCTGGAAGAAACATTTCAACTGTATAAACAGGGCGTTTCTTTGGTGGAGTTCTGCAGTGGCAAGATCGAAAAAGTGGAAAGCGACATCCGGAAAGTGACCGAGAATGAATAAGGAAGATCTGCAGAAAAGAGCGGAAGAGATCAACAGGATCCTGTATGCATTTCTTCCTGAAGCAGGTGCCTTTGATGAACGAATCGTATCTGCAATGAATTATTCTGTGCAGGCTGGTGGGAAAAGGATACGCCCGATGCTCATGCAGGATAGTTTCCACGCATTTGCTGAAGAGCAAGATGAGCCAAAGATCCTGCAAGCTTTTATGGCTGCCATGGAATGCATCCATACTTATTCGCTTTGTCATGACGATCTCCCGGCAATGGATAATGATGAATACCGTCGTGGAAACCTGACTACCCATGCGAAGTTCGGAGAAGCATTCGGGATCCTGGCCGGTGACGGTCTGCTGAATTATGCTTATGAGATCATATCGGAGGAAATGACACACCTGGATGACCCTGAACTGTTAAAAAAAGCCGTAAACGCTTATTGTGTGCTGGCAGAAAAAGCAGGATTCCGTGGCATGGTCGGCGGACAGTCTCTGGATGTCTATCTGGATCAGACTGGCGACGCGGATACGAAACAGGAGCATCTGGAATATATATATGAAAATAAAACATCGGCTCTTCTGGAGGCCTCCCTTATGATCGGTGCGATACTTGCAGGCGCAGATGAGAAGGAAGTCCGGACAATGGAAATGATCGGAAAGAATGTCGGAATGGCATTTCAGATCCGTGATGACATCCTGGATCTGACCGGCACACTGGAGGAACTGGGGAAACCAGCCGGAAGCGATGAACGAAACGGTAAAAAGACCTATGTGACGTTTCTTGGAATGGAAAAAGCAAATGAGGAAGTGATCCGCCGTTCGGAAGAAGCACGCATACTTGCAAATGAACTTCCGTATAATACAGAAGCTTTGACAGATATCATCACATATCTGATGGATAGAGACAGCTGATTATGATACTAGACCAGATACAAAAAGAAAACGACATTAAAAAGATAAAACCGGAAGAATATGAGGAGCTGGCGCGTGAGATCCGACGTTTCCTTGTAGATAAAGTCAGCAGGACAGGCGGTCATTTGGCATCAAACCTGGGAGCTGTGGAACTGACCATGGCGCTGCATATATGCCTGACTCTTCCAAAAGACAAGATTGTCTGGGACGTGGGACATCAGTCGTATGTTCATAAGATCCTGACCGGACGGAAAGATATGTTTGATTCCTTAAGACAGTATGGAGGGTTAAGCGGATTTCCGAAACGCAGGGAAAGTGAATTTGATACATTTAATACCGGCCATTCTTCTACCAGCATCAGTGCGGCGCTTGGACTCGTTGTTGCAGACGAGCAGGTGAATGGAAATGATTCGACGATTGTTGCTGTGATTGGTGACGGCGCCATGACCGGTGGAATGGCTTTGGAAGCGATCAACAATGCTTCCAAACTGAAACGGAATTTCATCATTATCCTGAATGATAATGAAATGTCCATCTCACATAACGTTGGCGGTTTTTCCACTTATCTATCCAATGCGCGTGCAGGCGAGACATATATTGAATTGAAATCCGGCGTGCAGCGCACCCTGGAAAAGATTCCGGGTGCAGGTGATAAGATCGTACGCAGCATCAAACGGACGAAACACAGCATCAAACAGTTACTGGTCCCTGGCATGCTTTTTGAAAACCTTGGAATTACGTATCTGGGACCGGTCGACGGGCATAATACCAATGCACTGATCCGGATCATCAATGAAGCAAAGAATATTGATCATGCAGTGCTCATCCACGTGGTCACCAAAAAAGGAAAAGGGTACGGACCGGCCATGGAGAATCCATCATTATTCCATGGGATCGGGCCTTTTAACCCTCGTACAGGTCTTCCGGTTGCACCTGCGACTGGAAAGACTTACACAGAAGTATTTTCAGATGCGCTTGTGCGTGAAGCGGAGAAGGATGAAAAGATCATTGCGATCACGGCAGCAATGGCAGATGGAACAGGTTTGGTGAAATTCCAGGAACAGTTTCCAAGACGTTTCTTTGATGTCGGTATTGCGGAGGAGCATGCCGTCACATTCGCGGCAGGTCTTGCAGTCGGTGGACTCAGACCGTTTGTTGCGATCTATTCCTCTTTCCTGCAGAGAGCTTATGACCAGATCCTGCATGACGTCTGCATTCAGAACCTTCCGGTCATCTTCTGTGTGGACCGGGCAGGTCTGGTAGGAAATGATGGGGAAACGCATCAGGGAATCTTTGACATTTCATTTTTGTCGTCGATCCCGAATATGAACATTCTGGCACCGAAAAATGCTGCAGAACTGGATGAGGCCATCACATTTGCTGCCACGTTCAATGCGCCGTTGGCGATCCGCTATCCGAGAGGGAGAGCCTATACAGGACTGTCACAGTTTGTAGCTCCGATCTGCTTTGGAAAGAGTGAGGTCTTATATTTGGAGAAAGACATCGCCATCCTTTCTGTCGGCTCTATGATTGAAACAGCGGTCAAGGTACGGAACAGTCTGAAAGAACAGGGTAAAAATGTGACTTTGGTCAATGCCCGTTTCGTGAAACCAATCGATGAAGAGATGATTCACTCCTTGCTTTCCTCGCACCGGTATATCATCACAATAGAGGAAAACGTCATCAATGGCGGATACGGAATGGCAGTATTACGATATATTAACAACTGTGATACAGACGTGAAAGTGATCAATTTCGCAATTCCGAATTCGTATATTGAGCAGGGGAGCAAGAATGAACAGCTTGCGGAATGCGGTCTGGATGTATCGTCGATCCTGCAGAGACTGGATATGGAACTGAAATGAAAAAGCGGTTGGATGTGCTTGTCTGTGAACAGAATCCGGAATACACACGTACCTCGGCGCAGAGACTCATCATGAGCGGCATCGTTTATGTGAGCAACCAGAAAGAAACCAAACCGGGGTCCATGTTTCCGGAAGATGCAAAGGTTGAGATCCGGGGGACCGGACTGAAATATGTCAGCCGCGGCGGGCTGAAACTGGAAAAGGCGTTGGAACTGTTTCCAATCGATCTGAATGGGAAGGTCTGCATGGATATCGGGTCTTCGACCGGGGGCTTTACAGATTGTATGCTGCAGAATGGGGCATGTAAAGTTTATGCAGTAGATGTTGGAAAAGGACAGTTGGATTATAAACTCCGGACGGATGACCGGGTCGTTGTCATGGAAAAAACCAATATCCGTTATGTGACGCCGGATATGGTTCCCGATGTCATAGACTTTGTGAGCGTGGATGTTTCTTTTATCTCACTGACGCTTGTTGTTCCTGTGGCACTCACACTGTTGAATGAAGAGAAACGCATGGTCCTGCTCATCAAGCCGCAGTTCGAAGCGGGAAAAGAAAAAGTAGGGAAAAAGGGTGTCGTTAGAGATCCGAAGACCCATGAAGAAGTGATCGGAAAAATCGTTTCTTTTGCAAAAGATAATGATCTCATGGTTGAAGGACTCACATACTCACCGGTCAAAGGCCCGGAAGGAAACATTGAGTACCTGATCTATTTAAAAAAGAAAACACAGGAAACACAGTATCCGGATGACAGTCAGATCGGACAGGTCGTATCGGAAGCACATGAGGTTCTTGATCAATGAATAACTTTTTTATCGTAACGAATGCAGTCAAAGATCCGGATAAAGTCTATTCGAATCAGATCATCAAGTTCCTGGAAGAGAATCAGATGAACTGTTCCGGTTGTATCTTTTCCAAAGAAACGAGTGACAGCGTATACCGGTATGCGGATCCTGGCCAGATTCCGGATGACACGGATCTCATCATGGTCATTGGTGGTGATGGTACTTTTATCCATACTGCCAAGGATCTGATCGATCTGGACCTTCCGATCATCGGCATCAATTTCGGGAATCTTGGGTATCTGACTGAGATCGATGCAGGAAACCTGGAACAGGATCTGCTCCAAATTTCTGCCGGCCATTATCATATTGAAAACCGAATGCTGATCTATGGCGAGATCATACGGGATGGAGAGGTGATCAGCAGTGATATCGCGCTGAACGACGTGGTCCTGAACCGCAGCCAGACCATGGGGATCATTGATTATGAAGTGCGTGTTAATAAGAAATTTTTGAACCGTTACAGTGCCGATGGGATCATTCTTTCCACTCCGACCGGATCGACCGGATATAACCTGTCGGCTGGAGGACCTGTCGTATATCCGAGCGCTGAGATCATTCTGGCCACACCAATATGTGCGCATACGTTGAATTCCATGACGATCGTATTCTCAGCAGATTCTGAGATCGAGGTGATCGTGAAAGAACGTTCCTCCGAAAGGGGACAACGCAAGATCGTTTCCTTTGACGGACAGAGCGAGATTGTTGTGGAGAATGAGGACATCATCAGAGTCCGGAAATCAGAAAAACATACGAAGATCCTTCGTCTGAGTGATATCAGCTTCGTTGAACAACTGGGAAAGAAAATGAGGTAATTATGAGAAAACCGGTCGTACTTATGATCCTGGATGGATTTGGGCTGACGGACGAAACAACCGGGAATGCCATTGCAGCTGCAAAGACGCCGACGATCGACCGGCTGATGCAGGAGTATCCATTTGTCAAAGGGTATGCCAGCGGACTTGCTGTCGGGCTGCCTGACGGACAGATGGGTAATTCTGAAGTCGGTCATCTCAACATGGGCGCCGGCAGAGTTGTCTATCAGGACCTTACCAGGATCACGAAATCGATAGAAGATGGTGATTTCTTTGAAAAAAAAGAACTGATAGAGGCAATTGAAAACTGTAAGAAGAATCAATCGGACCTGCATCTGTACGGATTAATGTCTGACGGCGGTGTGCATAGTGATATCCGTCATCTGTATGCATTGCTTCAACTGTGCAAAAAGATGGATCTGGACCGCGTTTTCATTCATTGCTTCATGGATGGCAGAGATACCTCTCCGACCTCCGGTATCGACTATATCAGGGATTTCATAACGAAGGCTGAGGAGATTGGCGTTGGAAAGATCGCATCGATCTGTGGACGTTATTACGCCATGGACAGGGATAACAGGTGGGAACGTGTAGAAAAGGCATATCGTTCACTTGTGTTTGGGGAAGGCATTAAAGAGACAGATCCAATTGAGGCTATGGAACATTCCTACGCAAGGGAGGTCACGGATGAATTCATCGAACCGACAGTGATCACGGAAGACGGAAAGCCAGTCTCTCTGATCAAATCAGGCGATTCGATCGTATTCTTTAATTTCCGTCCGGACAGGGCAAGGGAAATATCCCGTACGTTCTGCTGTGACGAATTTGACGGATTTGACAGAGGAAATCGTATCAGCACATTTTATGTATGCTTTACAGATTATGATGATATGATCCCGAATAAGGAAGTTGTCTTCAAAGATGAAGAGATCATAAATACCTTTGGTGAATATATTGCCAGACACGGACTCAGGCAGGCACGCATTGCGGAAACGGAAAAATATGCTCACGTGACATTTTTCTTTAATGGTGGTAAGGAGACTCCGAATGAGAATGAGGACCGGTTTCTGATCCCATCCCCGAAGGTTGCGACTTATGATCTGAAGCCGGAAATGAGCGCACCGGAAGTTTGTGATACACTGATCGGTAAGATCCGCTCGCAGGAATATGATGTCATCGTGATCAATTTTGCGAATCCGGATATGGTCGGTCATACAGGCGTCATGGGTGCCGTCATATCTGCGATCGAAACGATTGATGAATGTGTACGGAAAGTAGTCGATGCCATCCTGAATGTGGACGGGATCATGTTTCTCTGCGCAGACCATGGAAATGCAGAAGAACTGATCAATCTAAAAACAGGGGAACCATGGACAGCTCATACCACAAATCCGGTCCCATTCATTCTGATCAACGGACCGGAAGGGATCACCTTACGGGAGAATGGACGTCTTTGTGATATCGCACCGACTTTGTTGGAACTTTTATCACTTCCGCAGCCACCTGAAATGACAGGACAGAGTTTACTGATCAACCGGGCAGAGTAAGTTAGGAGGACCGGACATTGGATAACAGACAAAAAAGACATGTAACTACAAATGAAGTAAGAAAGACTGCGTCTTCGGGACGTCAGCCTTCCTCTTCCACAAGGAGTGCGGCCGCGCAAGCTGCCCGGAAACGCAGACTTGCGGCGGAAAAGAGAAGGAAAGAAACCAGACTGCTAAGGATCCTGACAGTGATCGTGTGCCTCATCCTGGTTGCGATCATTGCAGTAGTTGTCGTTTCCTGCGCACATCATAAAAAGAACAATGATGATGCCAACAATACAACTGTACAGCCGACATCCGAAGAGGTTACAGAGCCAGCGCGTTCCACAGTAGAACTGGTTGCGGTGGGCGATGTGCTCATGCATACGCCGCTGCTGAATTACGCGGATAATGAAGACGGGACTTATGATTTCAACAGTATCTTTGCAGTCATGAAAGATGATATCTCAAGAGCTGACATTGCTGTCTGCAATCAGGAGACCCCGGTCGATCCGACACAAGACGCAGACGGAGGTATCTACTTCATTTTTAATACACCGACAGAAATCGTAGATGCAGAGATCAATGCCGGATTTGATGTTGCCACGCAGGCATCCAACCATACCTATGACATGGGATCAGACGGTGTGATCAATACCGTCAATTACTGGAAGACCAGATCTGATAAAATCAAAATGATCGGCGCAAATTCCTCACAGGAAGAACGGGATACCATCATGGTATATGAGAAAAACGGGATCAAGATCGCCATGCTGAATTATACTTATGGCCTGAATGGTTTTGAGATGCCATATGACATGCAATACCTGGTCACATTGATCGATGATGAAAACTATGATCTGATCGTTTCTGATATCCAGAAGGCAAAGAGCATGGCAGATTTTGTCATTGTTTTCCCGCACTGGGGGACAGAGGACCTGGTTGGTGATATCACAGATTTTCAGGAATACTGGGGTGAAGTCTTCACAAAAGCCGGAGCCGATCTGATCATTGGCACACATCCGCATGTTTGCGAAAAGATCGAATGGATCACTGCAGATAATGGAAACAAGGCGCTTTGTTATTATTCGATCGGCAATTATGCTTCCAATCAGCAGGAAACACCGGAGGTGCTTGGCGGCATGGCAAAGGTCCGGATCGTCAAAGAAGACGGTAAGACTTTTATTGATGAATCGGCTACCGGAGTGGTTCCGGTCGTGACGCATAATGTTCCGGCAGGCGGTTTTACACAGAATGTCGTCTGCTATAAATTGCAGGATTACAGCGTGGAACTGGCGGAAGAACATGATATTTATGTAAATGGAAGAGATAATTTCTCATATGAGCGGCTGAATGAGCTCGCAAATGAGATCTTTGGAAGCTGGATCATTCAATACTAATTATGGACAACAGAAACAGTAATTACCGGAAAAAACAGGCGGCTATCGCCAGAAGAAAAAAAGCAAAAAGACAGAAGATGATCATCCGTATCGGTACGATCATCATTGCGGTGGCTCTTATTGCGTCCCTTGTTTTAGGAGCGATGTCCTGCAGTAAGAAGGAAAAGAAGCAGGAAGACGGGAATCCGCAGAATGTCACGAGCGAAGAAGTAACAGAGGATAATGGTGTAAAACGTGTCAAACTGACTGCTGTAGGGGATATCATCGCACATGAAACGATCCTGAATCTGGCTGAAACAGGGAATGGATATGATTTTTCCAGTCTGTTTGCATTACTGAAGGCTGATATTTCTTCCATGGACCTGGCAATCGCCAATGTGGAAACACCGTTAGGCGGAGGTCCTTATACCGGTTATCCGAATTTCAATACGCCGGATGAAATGGGACTGGCCGTGATCGATGCCGGTTTTGATGTTGCACTGCAGGCATCGAATCATTCCATGGATGCGGGAACAGACGGCATCCGGCACAGTATCAGTTTTTGGAAAAAACATACGGATAAGATACTTATGGTCGGCATGCATGAGTCGCAGGCCGAAGCAGACGAGATCCCGCTCCTAACAGTTAACGGGATCACATTTGCAATCTTAAACTATACGTATGGACTGAACGGTTATGAACTTCCCTATGATGAGGACTATCTTATTACCCTGATGAATGACAGCACATGGGATTACATCAAAGAACAGGTGCAGCGGGCTGATACACTGGCAGACTTCGTCATCGTATGCCCGCACTGGGGAGAAGAAAACCAGGTTGGAGAACCGACATCTTTCCAGAAAGAATGGGGAGCCATGTTCACAGAAGCTGGTGCAGACCTGATCCTGGGTACACATCCGCATGTGATCGAGAATATTGAATGGATCACTGCAGAGAATGGTAATAAAGCTCTTTGTTACTATTCTCTTGGTAATTTTGTTTCCAACCAGCAATATACGGATCTGGTACTGGGAGGCATGGCTTATGTAGCCATAGAAAAAGACGATGAGGGAACACATATCGTAACAGACAGCGCGAAAGTGGTCCCGGTTGTAACACATAATGACAAAACAGGGGATCCGGTAGTGATCCAAACCTATTATCTGGCAGATTATACGCAGGAGCTGGCAGATGTTCACGATACCTATCTGACTTATGATGATGCATTTTCGCTGGAGCTTCTGAAGCAAAAAGCTCAGAATGTCTTCGGTTCGTGGATGATCGACCGCCTGCCGTAAAATGTGGATTTTTCGTCACATTTCTTTCTTGCCAATAGCCTTCATTTATGCTAACATACATCGGTAATGGCAAAAACAGGAGGTTATGTTTTGTTTTATTTAATTGCAACAATTATTATTTCGATAGCGAGTGTTGTTTTGATCGTGGTTGTCTGTCTGCAGGAAGGCAAGTCCGCAGGACTCTCCGGATCCATCAGCGGTGGTTCGGATACTTACTGGAGCAGAAACAAACGGAAGTCCAAAGAAGGGAAACTGGAACGCATCACCGTAGTGATGACGATCATATTCTTCATAGCGGCGATCCTGCTGAATGTCGGACTATTCACAAAACTGTAATGATGAAAACACTCTCGCATGAGAGTGTTTTTTTAAACATGAATAATATAAAACTGATCGCAAACAATAAAAAAGCATATCATGACTATTTTGTGGAAGATACCTACGAAGCAGGCATCTCCCTGAAAGGCACTGAAGTGAAATCACTCCGGATGGGAAAGTGCAACATCAAGGAGGCATTTGTCAAGGATAAGGGTGGCGAACTTTTTGTATATGGAATGAATATCTCCCCATATGAAAAAGGAAATATCTTCAACCGGGACCCGCTCCGGATACGCAAACTTCTCCTTCACAAAGATGAGATCCGCAAGATCACGCAGAAAACGGCACAGCAGGGTTTCACGGTGATCCCTTTGAAGGTGTATTTCAAGGACAGTCTGTGCAAAGTGGAGATTGGTCTGTGTAAAGGTAAAAAACTCTATGACAAACGGCAGGATATCGCAAAGAAAGATCAGAAACGGGAAGCTGAAAGAGACCTTAAGGTCCGAAATATAAAACAGTAAGGATGGAAAGATTAATGGAAATTTGGAATGAAGCGAAAGAATGCATGAGCCGTGACGAAATGACTGCTTTGCAGAGTGCTCGGCTTAGGAAGACTGTCAGCAATGTCTATCACAATGTAAAGTTCTACCGTCGGAAAATGCAGGAAATGGGTATTGAGCCTGGAGACATCCGCGGGATCGAAGACATTGAAAAACTGCCTTTTACGACGAAGGATGACCTTCGTGATAATTATCCATTCGGACTGTTTGCGGTTCCAAAGACAGAGATCGTACGTATTCACGCCTCTTCCGGTACAACTGGTAAGCCGACTGTTGTCGGGTATACCAGAAAAGATATCGATACCTGGTGTGAGTGTGTGGCAAGATCACTGACGATGGCCGGACTCGGAAAAGATGATATCATTCAGGTTGCTTATGGATATGGTCTGTTCACTGGTGGTCTTGGCGCCCATTATGGCGTTGAGCATCTCGGCGCAACGGTCGTTCCGATGTCAACCGGAAGCACGAAGAAACTGATCAATATGATGATCGATTTTGAAGTGACCGGTCTGATGTGTACACCTTCCTATCTGATGCATATTGCAGAAGTCATGGAGGAAATGGGTGTATTAGATCAGATCAAACTGAAAGCCACGATCAATGGTGCGGAACCTTGGACCGAGGCCATGCGGAATCAGATTGAAGAAAAGCTTCATGTTAAAGCATTTGATATTTACGGCTTGAGTGAACTTATGGGTCCGGGCGTCGCAAATGACTGCGCATTCCACAAGGGCATGCATATTTATGAGGACTATTTCTATCCGGAAATCATTGATCCGAATACAAAGGAACATCTGGAAGATAATGTGACCGGAGAACTGATCCTCACCAACCTGAATAAAGAAGGCATGCCGCTACTCAGGTACCGGACAAGAGACCTGACGAGCATCACACATGAAACATGCGAGTGCGGACGGACGAATGCAAGACTTTCGAGATTCAAGGGGAGAAGTGATGATATGCTCATCATCCGGGGCGTCAATGTATTCCCGTCACAGATTGAGACAGCACTTCTGTCACTTGATGAGACTACGCCGAATTATCAGATCATTGTGGATCGGGAAGGCGCTCTTGATACGCTGATGGTGAAAGTGGAAGTAGATGAGAAGTTCTTCTCGGACGAGATCCGCGAACTTGAGAAACTGGAAAAGAAGATCTCTTATGCGATCCAGCAGATGATCGGTCTGGCAACAAAGGTAAAACTTGTTGAGCCGAAATCGATTGAAAGAAGTGTCGGAAAAGCGAAAAGAGTGATCGATAACCGGAAATTTGATTAATGGAGGAGGTAGGCAGATGGCATTGAAACAATTATCTGTTTTTCTCGAGAACAGAGAAGGCAGACTGGAAGATCTGTTTCAGGTATTTGGGGAAAACAGTATTCAGATCCATTCGTTTTCCCTGGCGGAAAGCAGTGAATACGGAATCCTCAGACTGATCGTTTCAAACCCGGAAAAGGCAAAAGATGCATTGAAAGCAGTGGACTTTTCTGCATCACTGACAGACGTTGTAGCCGTCAGGCTCCCTGGTGGATTTGACAGTCTGAAAAGTGTGACGGATGCTGTTACCAGTAATTACAACATTGAATACATGTATGTATTATCAACAGAACCTGGACAGCAGGCGATCGTGTTCAAGATCAAAGACGTGGCAGAAGTTGAAAAGAGCTTGGAAGAAAAAGGGTTTGAACTGATCAATTGAAAAAAGGATGGCAGATCGTCCTGATCGTTCTTTTACTTTGCTTATGTATATTTCTCTGCAATGCTGCAATTAGTAGTTTTTATTCAGAGATGGTGCCGGTATATCCCGGCAAACAAGGTACATTTCAGAAAAAACCCGCCTTGGAATTCATAAAAGAAGTGGGGATCAAAACGGATCCTGAAATGGCCACCGAGCCTGAAGCGGATATGAATCCGGAACCAGTGACCGAGACTAAGCCAGAGTCTGATACTGAGCCTGAGACACTTGTGGAGACGGAGAAAGAGACAGAGTCCGAGACCGAACCGGAAAAAGAATCTGAAACAGAAACGGAACCTGAACCGGAAAGCACTGAAAAGGAACCTAAAAAAGACGATCAGAAAGCAATATATGAATATGATGAATCCGGAGAATTGATCGGTAAAACAGTCAATGGTATCTGGTATATCTGGGATGATGATTATGGGTATCAGGAAGGGATCCGGCTGAATAAAGACCGCGTGATCGATCAGGATGCTGTAAAGAAGAGAAAAGCTTCCATTCAGATGACCAGCGTACTGCAATTACCGGAATTGCCGACAGGATGTGAGATCGTATCTACTTATATGGTTCTGAAGTATCTTCACTTTCCGATCGGACTTATGAAGTTTACGAACCGATACTTTAAGAATGAAAACAAAAGCGCAGATTTCAGGCATTATTTTGTTGGTGATCCGTACACCCCTTATGGACTAGGCTGTTATGCACCATGCATCGTAAATGCCGTAAACAAGTACCTGGAGGTGTGTGAATCAGACTATATTGCATATAACTACACGGGATATTCATTTGAATCCTTAATGAATCAGGTGGCCGATGGTTATCCGGTCATATTCTGGGGAACACAGTATATGAAGGAACCATTCCTGAGTACATCCTTCCAGATCGGAGATGAAACGATCCGCTGGATCAGTCAGGAACATTGTATGGTATTGACCGGCTTTGATCTGGATAAAGGTCTTGCAACGGTATATGATCCTTTAGTAGGGATTGTGCAATATGATCTCAACAAATTAAAAGGACGATTTCTGCAGTTGGGATCGCAGGCGGTCATCATTAAAAAACAAGATGTCGGATACGACAAAAAGAATCAGCCAAGAGCATTTTTGTATGATCCGAATATCCCGAAACAGTAAACAACACGTGAGTGTTCAGATAATAAACGGGGCTGTAAAGGTTTCGACGGGGTTTTAGAAGTAGAGTAAGCCACTGGTAGCGGGTAACTACCTAAAAAGATCCAATTAAAAATAAACGCTAAAAATAATAAATTAGCATTAGCTGCCTAAGTTGCAGCTCGTCGGGTAATAGAGGCCCGCTGCTATTATTTCGGCGTCATTATTGCGGGGAACTCTGTAACGTAAGCTTTGCCGTTGCAGAACATCCATGAAGCTACCCTGACCGGAAGTCTGTCATTGGGGATCCGGCCGGGGGAAACAAAATTTCAATGACTATAGTGGAAGAAAGCTGTATGGAAGAGATTTCGGACGGGGGTTCGATTCCCCCCAGCTCCAGAAACGGAAAGGGACCCATAGGGTCCTTTTTCGTTTCTGCTGGG
>JAFZKG010000157.1 GCA_017553695.1 Lachnospiraceae bacterium | reverse complement strand
TAACTTCGCCCGGTGGTAGTAAAACGGTAGTCGGCTTTTTGTCCAACTGCCCCGAATTGCCGCGTTTTGCCCGCTAATGCCGCGATATGCGTTCGGTCACCGACTGTTGCCGTGGCACACAAACAAAATCTTAATCATAGGCCTCCAATGCCTCACAAGGCGACGTTTTGCCGCGATTTGCGCAGTGGGAAAATCGTACATTTCTGCCGGAAATCCGGGCAAACCCGGCAAATCGCGGCAAATCGCTCCCTTGAATGGTAGTCAAATGGTAGTAGAAAATCGGGTGTTCTACTACCGTGCAAGATTCAGCGGTCATCGGCGGAGTGAAGCCGCCTTAGAAAGTTTACCATAGTATCCTCAATTATTCATCCCGCACCACTCGGCAATTCGTCCGATCAATTCCAGATCGATCTTCTCATACGGAAATTGGATTGCTCCTTTGCTGTATTTCAGTCCACGTTCCTCAATTTCGTCTTTGAACGCATTCACGCCGCCATCCCCCGGATAAATCCCCAGGTGATTCTTCATGGCGGCAAAGTGGATCAGATTGTGCCGTTTCCAGAACGTTGGCATTTTATAGCTGATCCGCTCTTCGGCATCGGGAAGTACAGTACAAATGGTTTCCCGTACTGATATAAGAAGTGGCTGGAGCTTTTCCGGTTGTGCTGCTATGTATTCATCAATCGTCATCTCAGCACCTTCTCCATCGGTTTTCCTGTTGCCAGTTCGTCGATTAGTTTATCCAGCTGCCGCATCTTCTTTGTCATAGGATCATCAATTTCCTCAACCTTAACCCCGCAGATGGAACCGGTGATCAGGTCAGATCGAGGATTCCACATCGGAGCCAGGGATAGAAACTGTCCGTAGGTCAACCCGTTCAGGATATCCATACTGACATAACCAGTCAGCCATTTGATAACCTGATCCACTTCTTCCTGTGTCCGACCTTTCCGTTCAGCCTTCTGGACAAGGCACTGATAAACCTTTTCAAACGGCATTTCAAAAACGTCCTGCCGTGACATCGCGCATGCACCTCTTCTTCATGGCACATTCCTTTTCCCATCTATCCTACGATGACAGCTACCTGCCATCGTTCCAGAATTTTACCATATCCGAGCAGTTTTTTCCACAGAGACAAACCCCTAACGCCCAAGAAATCAGCGTTCCAGCCAAAAACAGAAAGACCGGCGCTTCCACCTCCTGTGAGGCATGAAGCGCCGATCGTTTCCTTATTAAATCGCCACAATGGTTCCGGTTTCATCTTCATCCCTGTTCTGATTCAGCTTTTCCTGTTCTTTCCGTGCCTGTTCAACCTCTGCCAGCCTTTTCAGTTCCTCTGCTGCGTCCTCCAGCCCAAGGTGCGTGTAGGTGTCCAGGGTAACCGTAATGTCAGAATGTCCCATCAGATACTGCAGCGTCTTCGGATTCATCCCAGCCTTCGCCATATTGCTGCAGTAGGTGTGGCGGCATACGTGTGGGGTAATGTTTGGCATCTGCTCCTTGTAGATCGTATTGTACCGGTTCACCATATTATTGAAACGGTGCTCCCAGTGCATGGCCACCAGCGGCAGGCCCGCATCGTCCAGAAAGAGGAAACCCCTATAACCGTCCACAGCCTTTTCCATCTGAACAACATCACCTTCGGCGACAGGTTTTTCGGCATTCCTGTCATCCACAATCGCCCGGAAGCAGTCCTCCACTTCCTTCGTCATGGGCAGCTTCCTTTTCCCGGCACTGGTCTTGGTTTCCTGAACATGCAGCACCATGTCCGGCGTCCGGATCAACTGGTGATCAACGTTGATGAGATGGTTTTCAAAGTCGATATCCTTCATGGTCAGCCCGCAGAACTCGCTGATGCGCATCCCGGTATTAAAAAGAATGTAAACGACCTCATAGTATTTGCAGTAGCAATTGTCATCATGAACAAATTTCAGGAACTTTCTCATCTGCATTTTCGTGATAGCCTCCCTCGTCACACTGTCATTAACGATCACCCCCGCGAGCTGAAAAGCAAACGGGTTCTTTACAAGCAGGTCGTCATCCACCGCCATCTGAAAAGCGGGGCGAAGGACGCCTCTCATGCATTTAATCGTGCTGTGCCCTTTTCCGGCATCCTGAAGTCCAATCAGGAAGAGCTTTGCATCCGAAGTTTTCACCTCTCCGATTTTCTTGCTGCTGAAAGCCTCCTTCACCAATACGTTTCTCACAAAGTTATAATTTGTCTTCGTGTTTGCTCTTACACCGGTTTTGGTTTTCAGGTACCTGTCCACCAACTCGATTACAAGCATACCCTTTTTACTAGGGTCGATCATGGAATCAAAGTCTTTCCCTATCTGCTTCTCCAATTCACGAAGAGATGGACCAGGCCTTTTCCCGCGAGGTGTTGGGTCTGTGGGTTCCAGCCGCCAGCTGTAAACGAATTTGATCTTCCCGCCGACGTAATATTTGAACTGATATTTCCCGTCAGCCCGGATGGATTCGCCGTTTCGCAACACCCTGTGCTTTGAATCCCGTCGTTTTGATCTGCTCATATGTTCTCCTTTCCCCGCGCATCATGATGCGGATGATCTCGCTTTATACAGCGGTTCCCCGTTCCGGAGAGACTCTTTCAGCCCTGGCCGAAACCGAAGATACGCATCGAATTTCTCCCGATCGATCAGCTTCCTTTTGTTGTACATAAGCACAAAGGGAAGATTCTTCTGCTTCAGCAGTCGGGAAAGCTTTCTTACGCTGAAGTCATACAGTTCCGCAGTCTCTACAGGGTTTAATGTACCCTTTTCCTGCAATGGTACTTTCCGCATTGCCGTCCTCCTTTCAATTGCCCGCCGCCCTTTATTTCTCAAGGCTATTAAGGTGTCCTATCAATCACTCTGAAGCCCCTGAAAGTCAACTACTATTTGGCAGATAAAGAGAATTCCGAACAGTAAAGGCAAAAAGAAAACGTGCCCACCCGCAACAGTGAGCACGCATATCATATCGCCGAACATTGTGACAGGAAGGTTTCGAACTTCTCCCGAAGAATCAAATATCTGTTCCCGCTGAAAACAGAAAACCTTCCCACGTTCTCTTCTGCCAGCCTGCGCATCTTTTTCACGCCTATACTGAAGTATTCAGATGCCTCCTGTATGGTGAGACTGTATTTTTCGTTGATGGGGATTTGCTCCATTCTATTACCTCCTCGCACCTGTGCAAATGATAAAGCTCTCTTCATCTATAAGATTTTTCAGAAGCCATTTTGCAAGTCCCCAATAAAATAATTTACCCCGCAGAGCAAAACTCTACAAGGCCTGACGATCAGCCGACCGCACCATCATATCCCACGGATGTCAGAGTGCCGTATTGAGCACTCATTCCGTGTGGTGCACATTGCGGTAAAAATCGCGCAGGCAGAGGGATTGGTTCTGAGCAGAATCTCTTTGTTTTCCGTCCTGGTTGCTGCCAGATCTCCTTACCACATTGCGGGCACGAAAAAACCGCCACTGACTGATCAGGTTCTTTCTGATCATCTGCGGCGGTCATTCGCTTCAGATAGGATTTAACC
>JAFZKG010000156.1 GCA_017553695.1 Lachnospiraceae bacterium | reverse complement strand
CGCCGTCCGAGCAGACCGGAATATATACTCCCGTCTCCTCGAAGTATTTATTTCTCTCTGCGCATACTTCCATCAGAGCGGTTGCCTGTCCACGGCCGATGCCCTTTGTCTCGCGGGTGATGCAGATGCTGCCGCCGCCGATGCCGACCTTGATAAAATCCGCGCCGCAGTCAGCCAGGAAACGGAATCCCTCTGCGTCGACCACATTGCCTGCACCAACTTTCACGCTGTCGCCGTAGGTATCGCGGATCCATTTGATCGTGATCTGCTGCCATGCGGAAAAGCCCTCCGAAGAGTCAATGCAAAGTACATCCGCGCCTGCGTCCAGAAGAGCCGGAACCCTTTCCCGGAAATCACGGGTATTGATACCGGCGCCAACCATGTAACGCTTCGAGTCATCTAATAATTCATTTGGATTTTGTTTATGAGAATCGTAGTCTTTGCGGAATACAAAGTAGCAGAGCTTGCCGTCATCGGATACGATCGGCAGTGCGTTGAGTTTGTGGTCCCAGATGATGTCGTTGGCCTCTTTCAGGCTGGTGCCTTCCGGAGCGGTGATCAGTTTCTCCCATGGAGTCATGAACGTCTCGACTTTGGTGTCCATATCCATACGGCTGATCCGGTAGTCACGGCTTGTGACCAGTCCCAGAAGTCTGCCTTCCGGCGTGCCGTCTTCCGTCACTGCCATGGTGGAGTGGCCGGTCCGCTCTTTCAGGGCGACCACCTCCGCCAGCGTATCATCCGGCTTCAGGTTGGAATCGCTCTCGACAAATCCGGCTTTGTAGGATTTTGCCTTGCGGACCATGGCAGCTTCCTCTTCGATCGTCTGCGATCCATAGATGAAGGAGATACCGCCCTCCTTTGCCAGAGCGACTGCCAAAGCGTCGCCGGAGACGGACTGCATGATCGCGGAAACCATTGGGATGTTGAGGGAAAGTTTCGGCTCTTCGCCTTTTCGATACTTGACCAGAGGGGTCCTGAGGCTTACGTTGTCCGGGATGCATTCCTCGCTGGAATACCCGGGAATCAGGAGATACTCATTAAAGGTGTGAGCAGGTTCGTTGATAAAAGTTGCCATTTTACCCTCCTTTTTGACTCGCGCAATGGAAATGCAAAGCAACGGATCTATTATCCGTGACCAGATTCCCCCTGCGACGGGATTCGATATTGTCGTGCCGGGATGTCCCGGCAAAGATTCGTATTTGCCCTTGACGGATTCCGGCTTTTTGGTGCCGGATTTTTCTATTTCTAACCCTTTTATGATCCGGCACCGGTGTGCCGGGAAATAGATTGATTAAATAATACCATGACCGTCATGCGCATACAATTGACAAGGTATACAAAGAATTATTTTTTTTCCTTTTAAATTATAAAAAAGTACCAAAAGGGCCGTGAGGGATTGCTTTTGACCCCGTTTTATACTATGTTAGTAGGGATTTCGAAGGAGTTTGAGGATGTTTCTGGCGTCCAACTGGAAAGAATATGAAGTAATCGATACCTCTGCGGGCGAAAAGCTCGAACGCTGGGGCGATTACGTGCTGCTCCGGCCGGATCCGCAGGTCATTTGGGACAACCCGAAGACTGCATCCGCCTGGGATCATCTGAATGCGCATTACCACCGTTCCGCTAAAGGCGGCGGCGAGTGGGAATTCTTTGATTTACCGGAGCAGTGGCAGATCCATTATGATATCGCCTCGCTTGCTTCGGGTGAGGCTTCTGCCGACCATATTTCTGCAGCCCGCCTCACTTTCAACCTGAAACCTTTCAGCTTCAAGCACACGGGGCTCTTTCCGGAACAGGCTGTCAATTGGGAGTGGTGCGCCGAAATGATCCGCAATGCTTTAGTAAAGGATCCATCCCGGCAGATCCGCGTTCTGAATCTGTTTGCCTATACCGGCGGCGCAACCTGCGCCTGCGCGAAAGCCGGCGCTCACGTCACGCATGTGGACGCATCTAAAGGGATGGTCCAGTGGGCAAAAGAAAATGCAGCCGCTTCCGGCATCGAAGAGACCTCTACCCGCTGGCTGGTGGATGACTGCCGCAAGTTTGTGGAGCGGGAGATCCGCCGCGGGAATACCTACGACGCCATCATCATGGATCCGCCATCCTACGGCCGCGGCCCGAAAGGCGAGATCTGGAAGATGGAAGACAATATTTACGAATTCATCCGGCTCTGCAGCCAGGTATTGTCGAAAGACGCCCTGTTTTTCCTGATCAATTCCTATACCACAGGCCTGCAGCCAGCCGTCCTTACCTATATGCTCTCCTCCGTCCTGGTTCCGGACTTCGGCGGCACCGCATTTTCCGACGAAGTCGGCCTTCCGGTATCCGAAAACGGCCTAATCCTTCCGGCCGGCGCCTCCGGAAGGTGGTGGAAAGCTTGATCATTAAGTCATAATAGCGCAGGGGTCCCAAATCATTGTTTTTGAAGATAATGGGACCCCTTTTTTCGTCGAATTGAAGCCCTTTTCGAAGAAAATGTACGTTTTCCTCCACTTTGGCAAAAATGGGACCCTTTTTTTGTCTTGAGAAGGGTCCCCTTTATCCACATAATGAATCATTGGGACCCCTCATCCGAAAGGCTAATCGTTATCGCCAAACCATTGCTGAATAATGTCTTCAACCATCCCATAGGATAGCGGATACTGTCTGGTCTTCATAGTCAAAATAAGGTTCCGACCCAAAACGATTCCAACGCTTGCAAAGGCACGCAGCTTCATCCCCAAATTCACTGCATAACTTTCCATATCCATTACGCCCGCATGCTCCCAATAAATAAACTGACCAGTCTTCGGATGGCGAATCGTGAAATCAATATGATAAGTGACCCCTCCGATTTCTTTGTCATTTTCATATCGAAAAGGGAGCCTTTTTTCGAAAAGGCCACGTGCAATCATTGTTTCCGATTTTGACCGATACATTTTCCCCTTTGGGCCTTGGTGGATCAAATTTTCCGGATGTCCTGCTGTGGAAGGATAATCTGCTTCTGCCCATGCCCTCAACTGCTCATCAACAGGCTGAAAAACAGGCTTCAGTAAATCCACCAGATAGGGGCGTTCTTCCAGCAAAATTTGTGTTTTCTTTGGTTCGGAAAGAACGGTCATGCACCGATTTAATACATCCATTTCTTTTTGCAGATCCTGCAGTTGGGCCTGATAATACCGCTTCTTTGCCAGTGCCTCAACTGTCCCCCATTTTTGTTTCGATAAATAATGATCATGTTTATCGAGGCACTGACAATAGCGTACTGCTTTGCCTCGCCTTTTCCGTTTTAGCCTTCCAGCGGGGAGTTGACTGATCTGTGTTTTCAGAAATTCTATTCTGAAAGAAAGATGCTCTAGTTCTTTTTCGAGAGATTGAAAAAAACTCACAGATGCCACCATATAGACAGACAAAATAGTCTGCGTTCCTTTCTTGTAATTATAAAACGAGATATTCCGGAGATATACCGGAGAAGACGCTGATCAGCGTCAAATATCATTGTACTCATATACCGCAACTTTGCAAGCACGGTTTGCGTTTTAGCCAGGAGGAGGCGGCTTTCTGACAGGAGGGGTCCCAAATTATCGTTTTCAAAGAAAGTGGGACCCCTTTTTTCGTCGAATTGAAGCCCTTTTCGAAGAAAATGTACGTTTTCCTCCACTTTGGCAAAAATGGGACCCTTTTTGTGTGTTGAGATGGGTCCCATTTATCAAAATAAAGAACTGTTGGTGCCCTTCGCCTAAAGGGTCATTCTAAAAAAGACTGCAGCCCAATTTCTGCAAAAAAGATACCCTCTTCAAAAGGGTATCTTTTCTCGAAATGAAATCTATATCAATCTCACAGCCTGCATAAGCGGTGATGGAGGATCTTAACTCCTTAAGTCCACGTCGCCGCTGACGGTTTCGATGTCCCAGTCGCCTTTCTCGCCGGACAGGGTGTTAACGTCGCCGCTCACCGTGTCTACGTGCACATGGTACTCCGGAGAGATATGGCCGGTTACGCTGCCGCTGGTGGTGTCGATCTCCATCTTGTCAGCCTCCGGATAATCCAGGTAGATGTCGCCGCTGGTGGTATCGATATTGCCTTCTGCGAAGACGGTCTTTGACAGCTTGACTTCACCACTGACCGTTGAGATATCTGCCCTTGCATTTACCGTCACCTGTTCCACTGTGATATTGCCGCTGGCTGAGCTGACGACCAGGCCGGATTCGATGGTCATGTCTGCCAGTTCCACCTCACCCGAAGCGGTCGAAATACTCATCTGGAGCAATCCTTTGATCTTCTGAATATTCACTTCGCCGCTTGCTGTCGAAATATGAGCATCGGCAAAACTCAATTCGTCGTCGATGGTGATGTCACCCGAAGCGGATCCGATCTCCAGCGTCTGATATGCTTTCTCCGGCAAATAAACGGTGACGGCTTTCTCTTCAAAGTCAAATCCATTTCCAACTGCATCCAGAACATTATTCAGCACATCTTTTGCACTGTTCCAGTCCCAGCCGGTTGCTTTATTCCGGAAGATCAGCCTTCCATCCTGCACCTTGATCTCGTACTGCTCGTTATCCGGATCATCCATATATTCGATGCGGCAGGTGCCGTCGGTAGATTTCTTTACATATACTTCAGCCGATGCAACGTCCACTTCCAGGCTGTCAAACGCTTCGTCGATGGTCTTCGCCATTTCCTGCAGATGGTAATCCGAAGATGCGGAATGTCCCGTCTGGCGGATCATGGATCTCCAGTTGAAGCCATGTACGGCGAAGATGATCGCACAGATGATCACGCCTGCTACTAATATTCCAAGTCCTGTAAATAATACAGTTTTGATTCCTTTACGCATTTTTCTTTCCCCCTACGAACCATGATTTGATCCAGAGCACGATCTTCTTTGCCAGTTTGCCGGTTACCTTTGCCAGTTTTATCAGCGGGATGAACAGCATCACCGATCCGCCGATCAGGATCAGGCCTGCGCCGATCAGTGCGAACGACCCGCCGATCGTCAGCTGCGGATAGAAGAATCCGGCGATCCCGACCGTCACCGTTGCGATTCCGGAAAGGAACAGGGCAAGGTCTACGACAAAGAATACGATCACCAGCACCCAGATCAGCAGATAGAAGACGAAGATCAGTACGATGGCCACGATCAGCAGCGGGACCCAGATCGGGGATCCGAGGATCAGCATCACGACTTCCCATGCTTTCAGCTTGCGCTGCGGCTTTGTTTTTGCCTTGATGACCGTGTGCAGCGGGATATCTTCCAGAATGCCTTTCACCGCCTCGTCCACTGAGCCAATCTCGCCAACTGCTTCTTCTTCCTCCATGCCGTCGTCGCTCCGGTCGTCGATCATCTCACTATAGTAATCCAGGGATTTCTGAATCTCTTCTTCCGGAAGTCCATTCAGCCGGCTCTT
>JAFZKG010000155.1 GCA_017553695.1 Lachnospiraceae bacterium | reverse complement strand
TATCCATAGGAACTTTCCGCAATATGGAAGTAATCCATGATGGCGCTTTGCATCGGAAGAAGTTTATAGCCGCTTATTCCGGTAAGGATCATACAGGTAATGATGGCGAAGATCATCATTCCAACCTGTCTTTTGCTGTACCGAGGCGCTTCCGGATTCGTTGTTACTGTATCGCTCATATTAAATCCTTACTTGATCTCCTTTGCCAAAAACCACATGAATCCTCCGACGAGCATGCCGCCCGCCAGGATAAAGGTCATCGCCTGATATCCCAGGTACTGCACGCCATAGCCCATCAGGATGCCGGCGATCATAATGCCGACGTGCATGATCGTATTCCGGACCGAATTGACGATCGGAACATCGGCAGGCAACTCCGCGATTTCGGCCGCCGTCGCATTTGTCAGGCCGACGATCGAGCGCGGCAGAGTTCCCCACAGAACCACATAGATCCAGATCATGCTTGCCGGAGCAAGGCCGAGTGCGACAAATGCAGCGCAAGCCGCCACAAAGGAAAACATCGCAATCTTTCTTCTTGTTTTGAATTTATCGGAGATGAAACCGAATGCGATCATCGAAGCAAGACCGATCAGTGTTGTCAGGCTGTATGTATTTGCAGCCTGTGTCTGCGTCATGCCTTTCATCGTTAAGAACCGGATCACGTACGCGGTAAATGTCATGGCCCCCGCGTGATAGAAAACCAGACCAAGTGCAACAAACCATGCATTCTTATTCTTCATGACACGGATGGTCTGCTCCCGGGTCGGTTTCTGGCTGCTGCCGACTCCGTACACTTTGACGGAAAACGGAACGCAGACCAGGAAGACTGCAAGCGCAACGGCATAAATACCGATCACGATCAAAAACAACTGCTGGAATGTCAGTCCGGAATTGACCATCAGCGCCGTTCCGCCTTTTGTCATGATGATCTGCGGAAGTACACTGGCCATGACCATGAAACTGCTCCAGAAACTGATGCGGCTTCTGTCGATGAGGTTCAAAATCAGTGCACCGGTTGCCAGTCCGGCAAAGGAACTGCCGGCGCCTTCCAGCACCCTGCCCAGTACGAAAAGAACAAAGTTTGCTGAGATGATCTGTACAATGATTCCCGCCACGGCAACACAATAACCAATGATGACTGTAAAGTTGCAGCGCAGTTTCCGGACCAGAAAGCCCATCGGGATCGCGAAGCAGACAGATACCCAGCCGGAAGCGGAATTCAGAATTCCATACGCGCTTTCTTCGATGTGAAAGTATTCCATAATGGCGGTCTGCATCGGCAAGAGTTTATAGCCGCTCAGTCCGGTCAGGATCATGCAGGTGAAGATCGCAAAGATCATCAATCCTACCTGCTTTTTTGTATACCTCGGTTTCTCCTGAACCACGGCTGTGTTTTCATCCATATTTATCCCACCTAAAAAATATATTTGTTCCCTATTTAATCTTTAATCCGTTTTCCCCGGTTATGGGATCCGTTTCGCAAAGATCCATAAAACGCCGCCAATTGCCATACCGACTGCCATGAAAATAATGGTGGTCGTATACCCCAAAAACTGAATCGAATACCCTAAAAGGATTCCAAGGATGATCGTTCCGACATGATTAATGACATTCTTCACAGAGTTGACGATTGGAATGTCGGCCGGAAGTTCTGCCACATCGGTGGCCGAAGCCTGCCCCATCGGCGCGATGGAACGCGGGAGGGTCCCCCAGTAGATGATGTAGATCCAGATGAGATTAGCAGGGATCAGTGCCAACAGCACCAGCGCTCCTGCACCTGCGAAGTAAGACATGATGGCAATCTTTCTTTTTGTATGCAGTTTATCCGAGATCACGCCAAATGCCAACATGGAGATCAGCCCCAGTATCGTCACGTAACTGTAAATGTTGGCCGCCTGATTCTGCTCCATGCCCTTTACGGTTGTCAGATAACGGATGATGTAGGACGTAAAGGTCATTGCCGACAGCGTGAAGAACCAGTTTGCCAATGCGACAAGCCAGTTCGACTTGTTTTTGATAACACGGATCGTCTGCTCCCGTGTCGGTTTCTGACTGTTGCCGACTCCGGTAATGCGCAGAGAAAATGGGACCAGGATCAGCCACAAGGCAACGGCCCCGATATAAATAAAAACGATGATCCGGAACAGCGTCTGGAAGTGCATGCCGGAATTATAGATCAATGCCGTGCCGCCCTTTGCCATAATGATCTGCGGCAGGACGCCGACCATGGTCATCATACTGCTCCAGAAGGCCACATGCCGCCGGTCCACAAGATTCAGGATCAGCGCCGCTGTGACAAGATTCGCAAATCCCGTTCCTGTTCCTTCGATCACACGGCCAATGACCAGTACCGCAAACGTGCCGGCAACGGACTGCACAAAAATGCCGGCTGCAGCCACGCCGATTCCGATGATGATGCTCCAGTTACAGCGGATCTTCCGGACGATGAACGCGAATGGGATGACACAGATCGTCGTGACCCAGCCGGATGCTGTATTTAAATAGCCATATGCACTCTCCCCGACATTGTAATACTCCATGATAAGAGTCTGCATCGGGACAAATTTATAATTTCCAAAGCCTTTGATCAAAAGCAGCATGATAACCGCACTAAGCATCAAGGCGACGCGCAGTTTACTGTACTGCGGCTGCTCAGGGGCGACCGTATTTGTATCGCTCATTATTTCCTCCGATTCCTAAAAAAGACGATGAGGGATTATTCAGACAATGCTTAACTTAGATGTGTTTCTAATAATATGCTATTACGTTTTTCATCATTCGTCAATGCGACTGTCGATTATTATTCTGTATAAGGGCATTCATGCGGTAAATAACGCAACGCTTAAAGCCCGAGATCAAACAACCCGTTTGCATTTTGCCAGTTGATCATTTCCATCTCTTCGGATGTAAATCCCATCTGTTCCTGCAGCGCAGTTGCCCTCACGTGAGGAGCAAACGGATAATCGGTCGCATACATCGCACGTGACAATCCGAGATAGTTTTTAAAGTATCCCAGAATGTTCGGTGAATGATTGGCCAGATCGAACCATGTCTGCTC
>JAFZKG010000154.1 GCA_017553695.1 Lachnospiraceae bacterium | reverse complement strand
GGTATATGGATTATCCCAGGAGGAATACCCCACATAAAAATCGCCCTTGATCGTATCCCAGCCCTTGCTGGTATCGCCAACCGTACACAGATAATTCTGTGCCACGGTCCATTTTCCGTTGCTCTTCTTATAGATCTTCGTCACTCTGGCAGAAGTATTGACCAGTATCAGGTAATTGGTACTGCTGCCGTAATCCGCCGCTTTTGTATCCATTTTTGAAGTGTCGATCCATTTTCCGTTCGTCCGGAAGACTTCTTTTCTTCCGTTGATCGTTACAGTCTCCTTCGCCAGTTTGCCGGATCCTGTAAAGTAATATCTGGAACCATTGAACTTGACCCAGCCGGAAATGATCTTTCCCTTTTCTACTTCGTAAGTGGTTTCCCCGCTGTAGCTTCCGGAATACGACTGCGCCATGACGCCATCCACAACATGATATCCGGTACTTTTATAGATGACCGGTCCGGTATAATCAAGAACTGCCTTTCCTTCTTTGCAATACCACCATTCACTGCCGCGTTGTGTCATGCCCGTGAAGGAAAAATCGACCTTGCCGTCTACAAGCCGCCACCAGCCATATTCGTTTTCTTCTACTGAATTACAGCTGAAATCCACCTTGCCTTCTACGATCCGCCACCAGCCGTATTCATTCTCTTTGATGCCGGTATAGGTAAAGTCTACTTTTCCGTTCTCCACATACCACCAGCCGTATTTGTTCTGGGCAACGGTCGTGGCTTTGATCACTTTGCTTTCCCGTACATACCACCAGCCGTCCTCTCCGGCTGCCTTTGGATCGGTATTTGCCGTTCCCTGGAGAATATCATAATTGTCGAATGTGACCTTTCCATTTTCCAAATACCACCAGCCATAGGAGTTCTTGCCAAAACCATTATAGTTGAAGTCGACCTTGCCGTTTTTCACATACCACCAGCCGTATTTGTTCTTGGCAACTGTCGTAGCTTTCGTCACTTTGCTTTCCCGGACATACCACCAGCCGTCTTTCCCGGATGCACTCGGATCGGTATTGGCTTTTCCCTGGATGATATCGTTTTTCCCGAACGTTACCTTGCCGTCTTCCACGTACCACCAGCCGTGCTCATTTTTCGCAAAACCATTGTAGTCAAAGTTGACTTTCCCATTTCTGACATACCACCAGCCATAGGAATTTTCGGCAACAGTCGTCGCCTTTGTCACCTTGCTGTTTTTGATGTACCACCAGGCATCCTGGCCTGCGGCTCCGGCTTCCACGTTGGCTTTACCGCGAAGAATGTCGTTTCTCTTAAACGTCACGGACCCTTTTTCCACGTACCACCACTCCGGCGTACTGCCATCATTCACTTTCGCGAAACCGGTATAGGATTTATCGACCTTGCCATTCTTATAATAATTGAGTTTTGTTGCATCATCCGGGTCATAACATAAGCCTTCCAGTTTCCCGGAAGCAGCTTTTACCGTATGCCCTGAAAATGCTGCTGCAAGAATAAATGCAAATAACAGGATGATGCCGATGCGGATGATGTTTTTTCTGATTAAGGTTTTGTCCATTTTCCATCCCCCGTTTATCTTTTTCTGAAAAACAAAGTCTTCCCCACATGCGGAATGCGGCTGATGAGTTCCACAAGAATGAAACTGATCAGAAAAGCTCCGACTGTGAGAATGATGATTTCTGCCAAGTTGCCTAAATGCGGTCCCAGCAGATCTGCTGCCGGGATCACGATCAATTCATGAATCAGATAAATACCAAATGCCGACAGTGAGACCGGAACGACGATCGTTCCCAATACTTTGCCCGGCCGGATCTGAGCCAGCAAACAGAAAAGAAGCGCGCCGATCAGCGGCATGGTAAAGAAGGTATACCAGACCAGGTATCGATATCCTTTTCCAAAGAAATAAAACTGCACGGCAACTGTGATCGCAAACAGGATCACAAGTGCAAGGATCGCTGCCGAGCAAATGATTTTTCTCCGCAGCAGTTTTTGTATGAGTTCACTTTTTTTCTTTGCACAATATCCGGCGATCAGATAGAGTCCATAGTTCCCGCCGCTGAAGTACAGGTTGAGCTGCGACAGATACTGTCCACCTTCCGATGTATTCTGTGCCAATTTCAACAGATTGGCGCTCGGGATGACAAAGCAGAACACAAACACGACCAGTACCAGGAACAGCAACACTTTCCAATCGATGGAATGCAACACTTTTGCAACCAGCGGAATGAACAGATAGATGCCCAAAATCACCGGAACGAACCAGGTGTGGTGGATCGTCGGATGGATCTCCACGCGTTTCAGGAACAGGGCTTCTTTGAAATAGATCTTCAGATCAAAGCCTGTATGATAATAAAGGCAGGCATAAATATTGTAGAGCAGCACCCATATCTCCCACGTGATGAACAGCGGAAGAAGATTCTTTTTATAAAAAGATTTGATGCCCGCCAGATCATACTCCCTCGTCAGAAGGAGATATCCGGTAAGCATCAGAAACAGCGGGACTCCGATCCTGCCCAGTGTAAATCCGGCCAGCGCGAGCACTCTCACATATGCCGGCAGGGAATACATATAATCCAGATCAAATCCAAAAGTATGCTCGACTGCATGGTTCACGATCACCAGCAGGATCGCAATCGTCCGGATCAGGTCCAGAGAGGTGTTCCGTTCCTTCACTGCGGAAGAAGCCATATATGCCCTTTCTGATCATACATAACAAGTAACGCCTGTATTATAGCGCAATGCGCGCTTTAGGACAATGAAAGCTCAGTTGATTTTGCTGAATCCTCTTTTTGCGGCATACAGGATAACTTTGAGAAGGATGTTGACCGCGAGAATGATCAGGGAAACAAAGGCCGCGCATTCCAGCTGCATCTGCCCCTCAAACTGGGTGATCATCAGCGCCAGCGGCTTATCTGAAACACTTGCAAGAAATGAAACAGCTGAGATCGTCATCATGCTGTTCACAAAGAAATAACCCATCATCTCCAGGATGGTCCCGGATGACTGCGGCAGAATGACATCTTTAATGATCCCCCATTTGCTGATGCCGATGGTGGATCCCACGTCCTCCAGATTCTCATTGATCTTGCCGAAGGTGTTATAAGCCATCAGATATGGCGACGCAAAGAAGTGCATGGAGTTGACCAGGAACAGGATCGCGAAGGTTCCGTAGATCGGACTCTTCTTGAAGAACATCACATAGGAAAGACCCAGCACCAGACCCGGGATTGCGAGAGATGTGATCGACATCAGGTGCAGCACATAACTGAGTTTCGTTTTATTCCGGGCTGTCATGTACGCATTGAACAATGCCAGCGCCGTGCCGAGAACCGCGACCACGACCGCGATCAACAGGGAGTTCCCCAGATATTTCAGTGCGCCCATATGCACCGCCTGCTCTATATTCTGCACCGACAGGGTCATGTCGATCGGATATTTTTTGATAAAGCCCAATACTGCAAATGAACCGATCGGCAGAAGGATCAGAATGATCATGATGATGCAGATCGCCCTTGCGATATGGTCACGGACTTTATTGATCTTGACGTAATATGGTTTCCCGACAAAATTAGCGTTTCCTTTATCCCGGTTTGCCATATCAATGATGCAGGCAATGACCGCCGGGATCAGAAGGATCATGCCGATCACGCTGCCCTTGCCAAAGTCCAGCATACCGATGACATCCTGATACATCATGACTGGCAGCGTAATATATTTCCCGCCTACCATCAACGGCACACCATAGTCGGTGATCACCATCGTAAACGTGGCAAAGATAACGGAGATGAGCGGTTTCCGGAGATACGGAAGCGCGATCGCAAAGAATTTATCTTTGACCGAGAGCCCCATGACGTTTGCTGCCTCATAAGGAGTCCCGTCCTCGTAGTGGAGAACGTCATAGATCATCAGATAAGCAACCGGGAACGAATACATGACCGAACCGATCACGATGCCCCAGAATCCATAGATTCCGCTGTTCAATCCGATGATCCGGGAGATCCAGCCATTTGCGCCCAGCACGATGATCAGACCCATGCCATGCGAGATGGAGGGAATCAGCATCGGGATGGTCAGGATCGTGTTCAGGAATGCTTTGTGTTTCAGATTGGTCCGGGATACACACCATGCCAGAAGGCCGGCAATGCCGACGGAGATGATCGTGGCAACCGCGGTCACCGCGAGGGAATGACCGAGCGCACGCAGAAATCTGGCGCTGGTAATGATATTTGCCACATTTACCGTTGCCATCGTAGACAGCATCCGGATCAATGGCAGAATGATCGCAAACAGCCAGAAGATGCAAAGGAGGATCTTCAGAGCTGTGGACGGCACCCATTTTCCTGCTGCAGTCCTGGTTCCTGTCATGAATCCTGCCCCTCTGTTCTTGCAAACTGGATCAGTGAATTGATCTTGGTATTGATATTGTTGATGACGAATTTTTTGACGTAATCATCCGCCGGATGATCCACGATATTCTGCGGGGTATCGATCTGATGGATATCCCCGGCTTCCATCACCATGATCCGGTCCGACATGGCAAACGCCTCTTCCTGATCATGCGTGATGTAGATCATAGTTGTTCCGAACCGCTTCTGCAGTTCTTTCAGTTCGCTCCGCAGAGATAACCGGGTATCCACGTCCAGAGCCGACATCGGCTCGTCGAACAGGATCACATCCGGATTTAAAGCCAGCGTTCTTGCGATCGCGACTCTTTGCTGCTGTCCGCCGGAAAGCTGTCTCGGTTTTTTATCCAGATGCTCGGAAAGGCCGACCAGTTCCAGCATTTCCTTTGCCTTTTCCAGTGCCTTTTCTTTATCAAACGTATCTTTGGTGGATGCGCTTTTCACAAGGGCATACTGCACGTTTTTCAGAACCGTCATGTTCTCAAACAGGGCATAATTCTGAAAAACGATCCCCATGCGGCGCTTTGCCGAAGGGACCTTTGTGATGTCCACGCCATCTTTCAGAATGGTTCCGCTCTCGGCATCTTCCAGTCCGATCAGGATCCGGAGGATCGTCGTCTTGCCGCAGCCGGAAGGCCCTAAAATCGACAAAAACTCACCGTCACGGACGGTGAAGCTGATGTCATGCAGAACCTCTGAATGGCCAAATGATTTTGTTAGATTTCTGATTTCCAGTTTATCCACTGCTTTACCTCAAAGAAGGGAGGAAAGCATAAGCTTCCCTCCCTAAGCCTGGTTTTAGTACTCCCACTTTTCAAGCAGTCTTGTCTTTTCTTCTGTCGTATTACCCTTCATATCTGCATAATTGATATTGGTTGGATAGTTCTCGACGCTGTTGGTCTGATCGACAAACACCTGCTCCGGGTAATACAGTTCTTTATCTTCTTTCACCAGTGTGTTGTAGAAGAAATCAAATACTGCCTTAACCGCCGGACGATTCTGCTTTCCTTCCGGCATTGCGTATCCGTAGAGTGAATACGGGGAACCTTCCTCAAAGAAGAGGATCTTCAGATTTGCGCCTTCGTTGATTTCGGTAACAGCCTGCGCGGTCATTCCAAGACCGATTGCGACTTCCTTCTGGACCAGTGCATTGACCGGGCCGGATCCGGAATCTGTGAACTGCAGGATATTGTCTGCCAGTTTTCCAAAGTACTCAAAAGCTTCCTCTTCGCCCCATGCGTTTACAAGACTCTTGACGAACATGTATCCGGTTCCGGAGGATTTCGGGTTCGGCATAGAGATCAGTCCCTTGTATTCCGGCTTGAGCAGATCCTCATAAGAGGTTGGTTCTGCCAGTCCTTTTTCTGCCAGCACGTCCGGGTTGATGATGATGGCGCCGCCGTTTCTGGTTGCGGCAAGGTATTTTCCGCTTTCGACTTTGCAGTCATCCACAAAGATCGACTGATCGTATTCGGAAACATCTGCCAGATACTGCTCTACCAGTCCTGCATAACTGAAGTCCAGATCATAGAAGATATCCATATCCGTATCCGTTCCTTCTGCTGCCAGTTTTGCAGCCAGGTTGCCGGTCGGCATATATTCAATGCTGATATCATAGTCCGGGAATTCCTCATTTAATCTCTTGAGGAAATACTCGTTCCGGTAGTCCTCTGCGCCGGAATAGATCACGACTCGATTGTCATCTGCTCCTGATGGTGCTGCGTTGCCGGATCCGTTACCGGAATCCTTTGAGCCGCCTTGGCCGCATGCAGTAGTGATCACTAATACTGCTGCTACAAGCAAAAGACCGAGTGCTTTGATTTTTTTCATAATATTTACTCCTTCGTTGTGTTTTTTGTTCAACTAAGTCGTAATTCTACCCACAAAATGAACATATGTCAACTGTTTTGTAGCAAAAAAATATTCTTTTTCATGTATTTTTGTTCAAACAATTCTCTTTTGGGGAATTCCGATGAACTTTTCATCACACATTATAGGTCGGATCGATCGCTTTCAGCTCTTTGTAGGTATCGATCTCGATGACGTCCCCTTCTTTGCATTCACGCAGGGCGATCCTGTAATGATCTTTAAAAATCTGTGTTGCGACCAGATCCCAATAAAGTTCTTTTCCTCCCGGCATGTCATAGGCGGTCGCAATATCGTCTGCCAGCTTTGCTCCATCCTCCGGGCTCCAGTAGGAGATCCCGTATTCATGGTAGCAGTTCAGTCCGCCGACTTTATGCTCCGTGATAATGCCGTCCTTAACCGTAAAGCACCAGTCATCTGTCCGGTCTCTGTAGTATCCCAGATAATTTGTCTGATACTGGTATTTTTTGATGATCTTCGGATTATTCACCAAAAGGTCTGCTTCAAACACATAGGCTCCCTGAAGCAGATGCCGTGCGCACATGGCAGAAGAAATATTATTTGCTTCGTTGTATTCCGGGTTTTCAATGAACTTCAGCATCGGGTATTGATACAGAAGCTGGTCAAACTGCTCTGCCAGATATCCGCGGACGACATAGATTTCTTCGATGCCCGCCGCAATGCAGGCATCCAGGATCCCGTCAATGATCCGTTTCCCATGAACACGGACCAGCGGTTTCGGTGTATTAAACGTGATCGGGACCAGACGGGTGCCAAACCCGGCAGCCAGGATCACTGCTTTCTTCACCCGGTAAGTCTCCAGAACATCCAGCCCGTCAGAAGTGATCCTTCCATCCGCGACCAGTTTCTGTTCGCCCAGGTCCTTCACGATCTTATTGATCGAACCAAGCGAATAGCCCGTCCGTTCTTCCAGCTGACGCTGCGTTACCGCTCCGTCTGCCTCTGCCAGAATATCCAGAATATCAAATTGCTTTTTTGTCAGATTCATGGGATGGATCACCTTTCACTATCGTATATCTCAGGAGAGGTCCTCTGCGACCTTTCGGATACTCACATTTGTTTTCTTTTTCTGCTCCGCCTTTTGAATGATCGTCCGGAAAATATAAACGCCCAGGAAGATCAAAAACGGATTCGTGCCCATATTCATGAGCCACTGCTCCACCAGACTGTAAATTGCCAGAAACGTAAATGCCCATGTCAGGTAGCGCTGGTTTCTTCTATATGCAATGATGCTGGCCGCCGTCCACATGACCATGATCAGCAGCCATACGATCAGACCGTTTTCAAGTAAAAGTTTTAAATACGAGGTATCAACAAAGTTATATACATTTGATATCCCGATCTTGGTATGGCCGACTCCGCCCCAGCCGACCCATTCGATCTTCTGCCCGAATAAATGCACACCGTATTCGTTCATGGAATAATTGCTGTAATAAAGTCTTCCGGACAGCCAGGAGTTTATCTTTTTCAAAATGCCGGTTCCATTATAAGCCATTGTCGCCACGTAGATCAGGATCGCGCAGATCGGGAACGACCATTGCTGGAGCCATCCCAGAACTGTTTTCCGGAATTCCTTTTTCCGGAACTTGAGCAGATAGAAAACGACCGGGATCACGGTGCAAAGCATCATGCCTGCCCGGGAGTCAGTATAGAGAAAGACCCATACATTGATCAGTTCTATGACAATGAAATGGATCAGCGTCAGCTGCTGTTTTTTCATATAGCAGAACACCAGAACTGCCATGAACAGAACACTGGATGTGTGCGTCGGGTACGTAAATCCCAGACACCATCTGGTCGGACGATCCGTCTGCGGATAATCCCAGTTCTGGATGAACCCGGCCAGACTGCACAGAACGATCAAAACAAAGAAAATGATATAAACATATCCCACGATGCGGAATACTTTTTCCACGTTGATATCCTTCGCACCGTAAAGATAGATCAGCGTCAGCAGGATCCCGTTCCCGGCGAAATAACTGCCCACGGCGGTAATGGCGATCAGCGCCATGATCCGCAACAGTTCCGGGATCGTGATCTTGGAGGACCGGAAAAAAGATACGACCACCAGCAGATAACTGACGTATGTCATCACTTTAAAGGCCGTCTCGCAAAGATCCTGCCCAATCATATATGGAATGACCGTCAGATTCAGAATCTCCACCGTCATTTTTAAAATGACCGCTATGGTAAAGATGATTTCCCGTCCGGTCAGACCCAGGCGCGTATGGAATTGTTTTTCTATCCTGTTGATCATCATCTGTGAATGATCCTATGCCTCTTATAAAACGTTTCTCAGTGCCGCTATGTTTGCCGCATACTGATCCGTATTTCCAATGAACAGGCTCGATGTTCCGGCGACAAAAATATCCGCGCCGTAGCCACTTAAAATCTTTGCTTTTTCTACCGTGATGTTTCCGTCTACTTCGATCTCAATATCCTGCTTACCCAGTTCCTGAAGGTAGGCTCCCATTTTCTCCATTTTCTTCATGGTGCTCGGCACCATCTTCTGACCGGCGAAGCCCGGATTGACCATCAGCACATTGATGCCATCAATATCTTCAATGACTTCCTCAATGCTGTAGATCGGCGTTCCCGGATTAATGGCGACGAAGCACTTGCAGTCATATTTCTTTAACAGGTCGATCGCCCTCTGTATCTGTTCGGTGCTTTCATAGTGCAAAGTTACGATGTCTTCTTTCTGAATGCCGAACCAGGACAGTTTGTATTCTGGTTCACGGATCATCAGATGAAGGTCCAGCGGGATACTGGTCACTTCCCGCAGACTGCGTATGTAATCCACGCCCAGTCCAAGGTTCGGTACAAAAACGCCATCCATGACGTCGATATGCAGATAATCGATCTTGTTCTCTTCAAATATTTCCAGTGTCCTTTTCAAGTGCGCCAGATCCGCGCACATCATGGAAGCGGATAATTTCTTTTCGTTCATGCTTCTTCCCAATCTATCATGACTTTACAATATGGTTCTTTATGCGCTCTCATCAGCTCCAGCCCGGCAAAGAGCTGTTCCTTTGGAAATCGGTGGCTGATCAGTTCTTCCGCATTGATCTTTCCCTTGCTCAGCGCCTCTATCACTTCTGTCCAGTCGGATGCGTTCCTGCCATCGTAGGAAGAATTCCAGGTACCGGCAACATGCAGCTGTTTCCGCAGGATCTTCCAATAAACAGCCTGTTCCAGAAGAATGTCTCCGGATGGATTGCCCATGAAAAGGACATGTCCTTCCGGCATTGCGATCTCAATAGACTCGGCGATCGCCTCCGGCGTTCCGACTGCTTCGATCACGGTATCAAATGCCTGCAGTTCGGTCAGATCCGATGCATAAGAGATTCCCGGCAGCGGGTCGATCAGTTTCCGTTTTACTTCGTTTCTGCCGATCACATAGACCGGGTCTGCGCCGAGCGATCTTGCCCACTGCGCAACTGCGATCCCGATCATACCCGTTCCAATCACGGCAACACTCTTCCCCGCTTGCACGCCTGCGCGTTTCACTGCATGCAGTGCGACTGCCAGCGGTTCAAACATGGCCGCACTATGAAAACTCACATTTTCCGGAATCTCGATCAGGTTCCAGACCGGAACGGCAACGTATTCTGCAAAAGCGCCATCCCTGCGGGAGCCCGTATAATCATAATTTTCACAGAGCTCGTATTTTTTCTGTTCACACTGCGGGCATCTTTTGCACGGGATCAGCGGAAAAACGCCGACACGCTTTCCAACCCATTCCTCATCGGAAGACTGTCCCACTTGTGTGACAACGCCAGAAAACTCATGCCCCGGGATCGTCGGGAAATGATAGGTCCCCTTTGTGAAGATCCGGGGAATATCCGAACTGCAGATACCAGTGGCCTTCACCTGAACTATCGCCCATCCTTCCGGGCACTTTGGCTCAGGGACATCCTTATACTGCAGATCATTCACTGCTTCCAAAACCTAAGCCTTCATGAATGGTTCCCGTTCCTTTCGATCTGGTCTCTGAACTTTTCGAGATCGACTGCTGTCGTAATCTTGAAATTATTCTCATCTCCATCAATGAGTTTCACCAGCAAGCCTTTTTTAAAAGCGATTTCCGTGCTTCCACGGATCGCGCCGAGTTCTTCATCCGTCAGCTCATGATTGATCTGATAATACTTCCCGAAATCAAAACTCTCCGATGCCTGCCCGGAAAAGAGCTGATCCCTGTTTAAAAGACTCGTGATCTGTTTTCCATCTTCGCTAAGATACATCGTATCCTTGACCGGAAGAACCGGAAGAATGCCGTCTGCCGATTCCAAACCTTCCACGCAGCCGGTCAGAAGTTTGACTGATACATTCGGTCTTGCCGCATCATGGATCAGTACCGTGCTGCCTGCTTCCGGATTCCGAGCGGCAAAATACTCCAGTCCATTGAGAATGGAATGCTGGCGGGTTTTCCCTGCTGGAGCAAACCCGCTCACCTTATTCAGACCTGCATCACGGATCCGGTCCTGAATCTTCCCCTGCCATGCCTCTTCCGCAACAACGCAGACCTCATCAATGCATGCCGTCTGCTCGATGGTTTCCAGTGCATACATAATGATCGGTTTTCCGCCCACTTCAATATACTGTTTCGGAATGTCACTTCCTAATCTGACTCCGGTTCCCCCGGATAGTACGATTGCGTAGTTCATTCGTTCTCTTCCCTATTGCGGATATAATTCTTTGTGTTTCTTTTTCCGGTAAGCAATGACCTGCGGGTAAAACGCGTAATTGGTCATCCTTAACACCCTGCAGATCAGGGAATGTTCCGGAATCTGTTTATAGATCGTCGGAGACTGTTCTTTCACGAAACGCTCAAAATCCAGGATCTTTTCTTTCTGCTCCTTTGTCGGCTCAAACAGCAGCATCGCATGATAATGTCTGACGATATGCCGCATTGTGACATGTGTGAGATACTGAAGCCGTTTTGGACTGACCTTCGGTTCCATCTCATGCATAAATGTCAGCATGTTTCTGGAGACCTTATCGCTGTCTTCTATATGCTTTTTCCTTCCGATCGCACTGACCGACTGCTCGTCATATCCAAGCCGGTAGCAATAAAGCGGATGATCCAGATACAGCATGTCTTTCACATACGGGATCGGATACAGACAGAATTCACTATCCACATAAAAGCAGTGTTCCGTCAGCCGGATATGATGCTCCTTCAGAATCGATGTTTTGTATATCGTATAGTGATACGTGCACCAGTCGATCAGATCCACAATGTCATCAAACGGATATGTCTGTCCGCTTTTCAGATTTTTCATTGTGTTCAATTCCCTGGTTCCGTCTTCATAGGCGTCAATATAATCCACCACGACCAGATCCGCGTCTGTCTTTTTTAATTCCGCAAGGACCTTCTTCAGAGATTCGCTGTCGACCCAGTCATCCCCATCCAATGCACGGAAAAATTTGCCGGTTGCCAGTTCAATCCCTTTATTGATAGTGGACCCGTGACCGCCGTTTTCTTTTCCGACATGTTTGATCATCTCCGGAAACCGCGCCTCATACTGCAGGGCGATCTCGCTGGTTCGGTCGGTCGATCCGTCATTGACAACCAAAACTTCTATATCCTCATTCATTCCTGCCACGATGATGGAATCCAGTAGTTTTTCCAGGTATTTTTCTACGTTATATGCGGCTACCGAAAATGTCAGCACCTTTTCCATTTAACTGTTTCTCCTGTTGTCTTACTTTTCGTCTCTCCATTCCGCCACAAAGTCATGTACTTCTCTTTCACTCTCAGGCGGCAATTGCATATAATCTCCATATCCATCCGTCAGGTATTCATGATACCGCTGCGGAATATAAAACTGATACTGCTCAAAATCTGTCAATATCGGATGATCAAAATCCTCATGTGTCAGATAAGTATCAAAATGCAGATAATCCGAGACATCCAGCACTTTTTCGTGATGCTCGTAATCATACTTCATGGATAACTGATCGATTCTGTACTCATGGATGTTATTCCTGTTCGGAAAAACATAATGTGTCAGGTATTTCAGTTTCTGTTTCAGCCCCGACCGCTCTTTCTGTCCATACAGATCAACGCTCTGCAGACGCTGATTAAACCGCAGGCGGAACCGGTTCATCCAATCTTTCTGCCGGTCTTCGCCGATTCCGTCAATAGCAAAAATATCAACGAAGATACCCATTTTCTCCGGCTGTTCTCTCAGATACGGCATGAATACCTTTGTCCGCGTATCATAGATCCGGATCACGACATAATGATTCGTCGGATCCGTCCGGTAATTCGTACAGAGCAGATGATCTGCGATCGGTTTCTCCTGTGTCATGCGGAAGAAGCGTTCATAATCCGGACGCGGCATGTAGATATCCACGTCATTATCCCATGGAATGAATCCTTTATGCCTGATTGCGCCTAGAAGCGTTCCGCATGCAAGACAATAACGCAGATGATTCTCTCCGCAATAATCATGGAATTGTTTCATGATTTCCAACAGGATCTCCTGTTGTTCCTTGATCGATAACATGATTATGACTCCGCGATGATCAGTTCTCTGATATTATGCTCATATAAATCCGGATCTTTCGGCGGCTGCATATAGTCTCCGTAGATCTGTGTCAGATATTCATCGTAATGCTCAAAGCAATGGATCCGAATATCCTCGAACGGAAGAAGGATGCCTTCTCCCATCCATGCCTGTGGAGCTATCTCCCGCATCTCACAGCGGCCTTCCGCGTTGATAAAACACGGCTGTCCCCGAAACCCGTATTTTTTCATGGCAGAATTATATTTCTCATACTCTTTCTGAAGATCCATTTTTTTCGGGTCCATGAAGAGCATCAGGCATTTTTTCAGTACATTTTTTGCCTTGTTCATGCTGGCTTCATATTTCTGCAGCCGGGACAGGTTAAACCGAAGGCGACGGAAAGAAACCGTTCTCCAGTACCGCTTCTGCGCGCCCGGCTCTGCCGGGACGCCGTCCAGCGGGAACACGTCGATCCAAATGTACTGCAGGACCTCTTCTTCATGAACAAATCGTCTGACCTGCGTATCGCAGGATTCGATTCTTGCCGGATACCAGTAACCCTTCTGATCGTCCCACGGTCCGCTCACCTTCAGCGGACAGTCTCCTCTTTTTACCATTTCGATCCAACGGTCATAGTCTTCCCGCGGAATGCCCAGGTCCACATCGTCATCCCACGGAATGAATCCCTGATGACGCACAGCGCCAAGGAGCGTTCCGCCGATCGCATAATAGGAGATATTGTTCGCGTCAAAAAAAGCGACCGCCTCTTTCAGCATCTTCAGTTCGGAAAGCTGCATCTGTCTCAATGCATTGTTTTCATTCATCGATAATCACCGCATTATGCCAGTTCCGTTCATTTTCCGGCGGCATCTGCATATAATCGCCGTATATCATCGTCAGCATGGCGTCCGCATCCGCAGGACCCATGAACATTTCACCTTCAAATTCCACCTCTTTGCCATCGCCCATATATTCCCGCGGGATGATCTCATGGAAGCCCCAGGTTCCCAGGTAGTTGATCACATAATTGGAGTCGGAATCATAATCATAAGCCGCAAGCGCCTGATTCACTTTTTCCAGACACTTCTTTGTATCCACATGCTTGAACATCCATTGCAGTTTCGATGCAATGGCAAGGAGGACTTTTGTGAGTCCACTTCTTTTCCGCTTTTGGTCGACCAGCTTGTCAAACTGTGCCAGATTATTCAGATCCCACCAATACGTGATCCGCAGTTTATGGAAAAACCGTTTGATCCCCGGATCCGGAAACCCGTCCAGCGGAATGATGTCCACCGCGACAGCTTCCTTCCGCGGGATATTCGCGCTATGGTTCATAACATGTATGCTGTTATTGGCCAGTCTTGCAAATGAATAATAATAGCCGGATGTGAAAGAATAGTGGTTCAGGGAAAGTGGCGCCTGAAAAGCATCGCGCCCAATTTCCAACAGTTTATTGTAATCGCCCCGTGGCATGACAATATCGATATCATCATCCCATGGGATGAATCCCTTATGACGGACCGCCCCAAGGAGCGTTCCTTCCAATAAAAAATACCGCAGGCCGTGTTCTTTGCAGAACGCGACAAACTGTTTCAGCATATCCAATTCAGTCAATTGTAATTCTCGTAATTCCATAACTTTTTAATTATATACTATTCACCTGTTTGTTTCTATTCTTTTTATGTGTCCGTTTGATCCATGTGATCAGCAGTTGGATCAGTACTGCCAGAACCACCTGCACGATGATGCAAAGCAGCAGCCAGGCAAAACCGTCTTTACTGACGACCCGTCCCAGGAGATCTCCCAGACGGCCATTCAGAAGTCGGTGCACGATCAGAAGGATCAGGGAGGCCTGCCCGATCCATTTCAATGCTTTCGAGACCAGGATCGTGGTGTTTCCCAGGTATGCGGACAAACTGTAAACCAGTACTGTTCCGGATACTGCACCGAAGATCACCAGTCCGTATATCCCATAGTTCCGTACCGCCAGTTCCATTCCACCTTTATAGATCATAAAGACCCAAATGGACGAAAGAAGGAAATAGAGCCATGGGTTCTCTGTCACAAACGTCAGCGCACGGTATTTCTTACATGTAATTCCGATCTGGTAAAAAATCATGGAATAAAGCGCTGCATCGATACTCCATGGGAGCCAGAATCCCCTGTTGCCCAGCAGGATTCCTGCAGCCGTGCAGAACAAAATGAGTACCCATTTGATGCTGTCCCTCCGGACTGCTTTGTCGATGATCATATAGATGATCCGGACAACAAACAGCATCAGGATGAAATAGACCGGACCGACGGAGTCTACATTTGTAAGAAGTCTTTCCGAGAAGGACATTCCCAGAACATAGGTTTTCAGGATATTTCCAAAGTATACTCCGGACCACTGCGGCAGATCCAGCAGGATGTGAACGACGCAGCAGACCGCATACGGAAGAAGGAATGTCCGAACCATGTGAAGAACCGTTTTCCAGAAATGCTCTGTTTTCTTATAACAATAACCTGACAGAAACACAAAGGCGATCATGTGGCAGGAATAGATGACGCCCCTTAACGTGCTGTCAATATTGAAATGTCCGACCAGCATGGAGAGGATGAAGATCCCTCGTGTGATATCGACTACCGGATCCCGTTGACGGTCATCCATTCTGCCGACATTTCTTTCTGTCACTTTCTTTTTGAATGCTCCATAAAGTTTTTCTTTGATCAGAAGCAGCAGCCACGTGCCGAATAATGCGAAGATCAGTTCCATGATGATCACTGCCCAGGTGCCAGGCTGCCCTTCTATGCCGAAGATCCGCAGGACTTTCTGATAATAAGCACCCAGGGTCTCCAGCGAAACCAGATGGACGCAAAGGATATATAAAGAGTTCTGACCGATCCAATCCAGCAATTTGATCTTTGCAGACCATTTTGCGACCAGATACACGAGCAGGGCGCCGCTGAAACCGACCAGCGGGGAAAGGATCAGGTCACGCACATACGCGGTGACGTATAAAACGCTGCAGTAGCCTTCATGGATCCCCACGAGCACTATGGCAAGGGCAGGAATAAAGAAATACCATTTCACTTTCTCAAGAATGGCATACTTTTTCAGCGAATAACCTGCCCAAAGAGAAAAAACGGCAAACATACCGGACTGAATGCTGAACGGAAGCCAGATGAACTGACCCGTCAGATAACCGATGATCGTAATGGCGGCCGTGATCAGCCCCAGAATCCGGTTGTTTTTTACCACGTTGACCAGAAGCTGGAAGATCAGGATGGCAAAGAAAAGTGCCGGAAGGAACCAGATCGCTCCGATCCGGGTCCCGATCTCGATCTGCCCAAAAGTATCAATTGATCCGGAAGCGAAAAAGGACCGTTTCAGATCTGCCGCGATGATCCCTGTGACCTGTGCAATAGATCGCTCCTTGAACACAAAGAGTGCATTAAAGACATCCATGAACAGGACAGCAAAACAGGTTATGAAATATGGGGTCATGAGCCTGTTGAATTTTTTTCGGACGAAAGAAAGGTCCACCGGCCTTACTTTGACGGTATAGCCGCTGAGCATAAAAAAGACGACCAGATGGAATCCGTAAACAAACTTAAAATTGAACCATCCGCTCAATCCGCCGCTGACATGTCCCAATATGATCAGAATCATCGCAATCGCTTTTGCGTGATCGATCCATTTTTCTCTTACCGGTTCTGCTGCGTTCAAAAACTTCCCTCGTACTTTTTGCCGATGAATTTTGCTTTTAGAAATGCCGTGCCTTTTTTCCACCAATTGATCTCGTCCATATGGATGACCGGGATCTCTTTTACTTCGTCTTTCCGGATATTGCCTGCCTCCAGCTGTCTTTCCAGCCAGACGTTAAAAATGATCTCGCTGATCCTGCCGTAGAACCGGCTCTGGAAGACGGAAAGATCCTGCATCTTTTCGTTGCCTTCCATCCTCTTCTGCAGTTCAAACAGGATGTCGAACAGCCAGGTGCAATACTGATCCAACAAATCTTTTTGCATGATCATCATGTTGAACATATAGCCGTATGTCCGTTTTACAACTCTATCGAAGCATGGCACATACTCCGGATAAAGCGCAGAGATGATATCTCTCGTCTCATCCAGCTGTTCGATGTAGTGTGTGTGTTTGTAATGATCATACAGGGTCTCGATATAGTATTTCCGTTTATTTGGCGTGAAGACCTTGATCTTCCCCAGATATGGCTTGATCTGGTCATAGGTCAGCACACTGTCAAACGGATCTTTCGTCTTCTTATAGCCAAAATGGCGGCGGTAATGCGCCAGTCCGATATAATCCGCATCCAGGTTCTTCCATGCCCAATACAGCCCCGTCAGTTCACAGAAACTCGGGTTCAGTGCGGAAATATTATCACCGGTATTATCTTTGGTAAATCCCAGATCCAGGTCGTTGCCATCGGCATCTTTTTTCCCCTCCGCACCTACATGCAGCGGAAGATACATCTCATCCTTTGGCATCCGGTACGTCTTATGTGCAGCAACCAGGATCGTGATCTCTTTTCTGTCCATAGCGGAATATCCTTCCTTCTATTTTGGCTGATATATTATATCACACAAGGGATAAAAAAAGAACGGGGAATGATTCCCCGTTCTTTCATTGGTTATTTCATTTTGCAACTTTATTTGTTGACTCTTTTCTTTCTCTCAATGAGCACAACTGCTACTGCGATCAGGACTACTGCACTTGCTCCGAAGCCGATGACGTAAGGCATGATCTGTCTCGAATCGCCGGTAACGACTTCTTCCTTAGCAGTATATTTGTTCGTGAATACGATGGCGTCTGAATAATTCTTCTCAAATGCAAGTTTTCCATCGCCGGCATCGGTTACGGTAAAGACGATTTCCTGCGTAGAATTAGCATCATTCTCAATACCGTCAACCGTTCCGCTCTCGCTTACGGTATAGGTGTAAACGCCTGGTACCTCAAATGTGATCCATCCGAATTCGTAATATCCCGGCATATCCGAACGTTCAAATTCAGCACTGTTCGTAATGCTGGTGTTTGTCGGCATCGGAATCTCAACATCCAGATCTTCTCCATCTTCATCTTTTGCGCTCACGCCCTTGATTGTAAAGGTGAACTTGCCCTCAATATTCGGTGCAGTGACACCTGCCGGCTCTGTCTCCAGTACTTTCTGTACAGGAGGATCAACTTTCACCGGCTCGTAAACGACCTCTACTTCATGGGTGTTCGTGATGGTCCCATCTGTCTTAGCCGGAGATCCAGACACTTCGTACCCTTCCGGTACAGTATCCTCGCTGACCGTGTATGCGATCTCTTCACCTTTGTCACACTTCGGCAGATCTTTCCAAGTGTACGTCCACTTGTTCCCGTCCTTTGTAATGGAAGGTTCAGGTGCAGTGACCCCATCCGGAAGTCCTTTCAGTGTCAGTGTCAGTGAATCCGGACGCAGACCATCTTTGTCGTCTTTATCATCCCATTCTTTGGTTACTGTAACATCAACTGTTTCCGGTGTATGCTTGTTGGTAATGGTTCCATCTGCCTTTGCCGGAGACCCTTCTGTGGTGTATCCGTCAATCGCAGACTCTTCCACCGTGTAATTGATTGGTGAGCCCTTTGCATTCTTCGGGAGATCAGTCCATGTAATGGTGTAGGTGTTGTCCTTGTTGTCAGTTATTTCTGGGGTCTTATCCTTAACAGCTGTTCCATCTGCCTTAAGAGTCAATTTTTCAGCAAATTTATCTGCTGCAATACGTTTGCCATCCTGATCCTCCGCATCGTCCCACTTCTTAGTAATCGTCACATCCGTGGTCTCTGTCTTATGCGTGTTCGTGATGGTTCCGTCGGCACTTGCCGGGCTTCCAGTCGTAGTATACTCTTTGATTTCGGACTCTTCTACCGTATAAGTGATCTCTTCTTCACCTGCCATTTTTGGAAGGCCAGACCATGTGATGGTGTAAGTGTCATCCTCATTGTCTGTTACTTCTGGGGTTACATCTGTAACTTCGGTTCCATCTGCTTTCAGTGTCAGATACTGAGCAAATTCATCTGCTGCAATTCGAACACCATCCTGATTACTTCCATCATCCCATTTCTTCGTTATCGTAACGGTTCTTATCAGACTCTCATCAGTATAAGTAATCGTATAAGATGAATTCGTAATATCAATCGTTCCGGAAACTTTCGTGTCTTCTGTTGTAAGTTCCAGTTCTTCTTCCTTCCACTCAGCCTCTCCGGATTCATCAACCTCTTGATACTCTCTCTTGCCAGCAATCTCGACAAGTTCGTAATTCCCAAGATCCACTTCTTCGATTTCATACTCAGTACCAGTTTTCGTATTCAGAACACGCAGGTTCCATCCTTCTTTCATTTTTACTGTTACTGTAGTTCCGCTTTCTGCATAGTAATATCCGGTAAGCGAACCATCTTTTTCTTCTTGAGTCGCATTAAATATATACTCCGGATCTGCATCATCCGTATTCGCGACAAGACCACTTCCATCGTAAATAGAGAACCAGAAGTCTTCCTCATCTGGATCGGTTACTGTTATTTTAAAAGTAAACAAATCATCCGGATCTGCTTTTTCCCCTTCAATTTCTTTTGTCAGGTTCAGATTACTTCTCCGATAGTTCGTTGCTGTCAGGTTTGCAGTAGCGACTTCTTCCGCTTTGTAATAAGCATCTATAGAATTCTCATCATCTATAGTATATACCAGTCTATAGTACTCATCTGTACCATCAGAATAGTAATACTCATCATCTGCCATCCCGGATGGCTTTTCATCAACCTTGGTCAACATTGTAAGTTTACCATTGACCATCATTGGATGAACCACATCTGCACCAAGCTCCCAGTTATGTTCACCCTCGCTCTCAATTTCAGTAAAGCCGAAATCATGACCATGCGCCTTGATAGAAACATTGCCCTTTTCATCCACTGTCATAATGCCAACGGAAATATAGACATTCTGTTTCCATCCATTATCGCTGCTCAATACGACCTCATAACGGTCTTCTCCGTCTGCCGCAACTTTCAGAGTGATCGGCTTACTGCTTTGTTTGTCCAGTAGATTTTCCCATTCTTTACTGATAGCCAAAAGCTCTGTTGCTGTAGTTGACGCAGGATCAGGGTTCTCAAACCCCGCTATCTGCACACCGTCGTCGTTACGGGTATCTTCATAAGACAGAGTCGCCGTTGTATTCGTCTCCAGGGCATATGTATCCGGGTCCAGGACAGCCTGGACTTTCGGGTCTAAGTCCTCATATTTTACAGTTCCATTTTTAAGATCTGCAATCAGGTCTAATGTTTCCTGGCTTGGCCAAACATCAAAAGTAACCGTATATGTAACACCGGAAAGCAATGTGCCAACATCAGAAAGATCCCAGTCAACCGCGCCTTTATTATCGCCTTCTTTTATTAATACGGCTTCTGGAGCAGGCTTATCATAAAAGTCATTTCCTACCGTCCATTCATAAATAAAATTCCCGTCATCATCAACCGATCCGTCTAATGTTAATGAATTGTCAAGCCAGGATACTGTAACGGTGCCATCATTATTATCTTCCCAAGTATATGAAACAGCTGTTGCTTTACCATCAACTACTAACGTTCGTTTATAATTTGCCGGAAAAGTAAGATAGTATTTATAAGATTCCTCATCGACATCTAACATATGCGAGATAGTTCCTGATTCAGCATCAACATTACTAGTAGTACCATCACTGATCTTTGCGGATGAGATACCAAGGGCCTCGACGATATCATTGAAAATAGAGTCAATTGCTGCACTAAGTGATGCGGTATCCGAAGCAAGGAAATAGTTATCTGCAGCTTCTGTCTCAACGCTGACCGTTCTTTCGCTTCCTTCATTAGCATAATACATCAGGTCATCCAGCAGATCGTGCTCTTCTCCATATGCATAAATACCATATAAGGTTGTTCCTTCCGTTGATTGAATTGACTTTGCATTCTCGAGAGCTGCCTCATAATATGGTCTTAATTGCTCCAGTGTTGCGCCATTCGGGAGTATTCCTTCGTTAGCAGTCGCCCCCTGTGCAGTCGGCGCACCATCAGTGAAGAAAATAACAAATGTCGGATCTTCATCCTCAATATCATCCAGATAATCAAGCGCCAATGCAAGTGCATGCTGCCAGTTGGTACCATTATGCCATTGTTCTCCTCCTCCGTTTTCATATCTGAGGTTGACTGTGCCATCAAGAACGTCATCCACGTTTTCATCGAAATATTGTGTGATGTCAGCTTCCATGTTGGTCCAGTCCTGTTTTTGAACAGCATGTGCTCCAAATGTCACCAATGCCATTTCAATGGTCGTATCGGTAGGATCTGTTTTGGATTTATAACCGAAAAGATTATGAACAAAATTATAAACGACACCTTCCGCGTTATCTGCGCGGGTACCTCCAGTGCTGACAGTGTTGGTCATACTCTGCGACACGTCATATACAACTACAACGTTCACGCCTCCTTGTACCTCGACGTCATCATCCGCGTCACCAGTCACACTTAATGACAGCGTATACGTGCCATCTTCATTGTCCTGGATTTCCTTACCATGCACTGGTACGTCACCCTCCGCTGCTTTAGTCATTGTCCTCAATCCGGTAAACGGAAACAGAGTTATTGCCAGTGCGACAATAACAAAAGCAACCATGGTCTTTTTCAGCCATCCATTTCTTAATGCATTCATATTATTCACCCTCTGGTTTTCAGCTCACGATTAAAGAAATGCCATGCAATCCTTTGAGCATAAAACCTAACCCTTTTGAAAGAATTTAATATTGCTGCAATGTAATTATAGTTTGGGTATAGTATACCCTGCCTCACCTGATAATGCAACCTCTAATAAGGAGAAAAAACAACAGTATTGTATTAAAATCAGTACAATCTTTGTTTATATTTTATCAATCAAACGTGATATGTAATGATCCGCTACATTATAAAAAACCGGCAGGCGCTGCCTACCGGTAATCCTGTAAGGTTGGTGTCATATCGATCCGGAGTGGTGTCTCCACGCCAGGTGCGGTCGTGACTTTATAGGTCACGGTGACCGGCTCATCCGGATACAGGAACAGATTCAGGATATATCCGAGTTCCAGATTCTCGTACTCATCCATCATGACATAATCCCCGGTACTGGTCTCAAAATCATAGACGCTTCCGCCGGCCGGCGCGAAGAAATAGATGTAACTCTGGATCGCGCCGCCATAGCCGCCCAGAATGAATGCCGAATTGATATTATATCCAAACAGATACTCGTACAGATAATTATTGAACGTGACGGTCATCGTGTATTCACGGGAGCCGTCTTCCAGAATGACCGGATCGCTCATTTCCGGGAGGATCTCCACAAACATGCCCAGCTTGGATGGGTCGCATGTGCTGAAATAGATTCCGGCCTTCGGATTATTCTTATCGTCATTCAGATTCCCGGAGGCGCCGACCTTTTCCACCATGCGCTCTTCTCTTGGATTTGCAAGCCACAGCATGATGGTCCGGTTCTGGAATCCGTTCTCAAACAATTTGACGTATTCCGGCAGTTTCTCCAGTTTAAAATTATCCACCAGGACGCCCATTGCCTGCTTTGCCGTTTCTGAGAACAAGGAATCTATGTAGTCATTATTCATCTTGGCATAGCCTTCCTGCCCCTGATAAATAATGTACAGGTCTCTCTGGATGACCTTGGTCGCATTCTCTCCGTCCAGCACCGAGCCATCTTCCAATGTAATGCTCTCATCCAGGAATTTCAGGATATCCTGAATGACTGCCGGTGTCAGGGAAATGACGCCATCCACGGTCTCACCATATCCTTCTTCATAAGATGCGGCTGTGATCTCCGCGACCCGGGCAAAATGCGGATTGAAATTGGAATCATGTGCCTCTCCCGCATACATATAGCCGAACAACTGGATCTCCTGGTCCGTGATCCCGGAGTCAAAGGCCTGTCCCATCGGAATGATGTCGTATACGCTCATGAAATCACCGATTTCCAAAACACCATCC
>JAFZKG010000001.1 GCA_017553695.1 Lachnospiraceae bacterium | reverse complement strand
TCATCAGTTACCTGTACTTTTGGCTTTTTGAAGTTATCCATAAAAATACCATCTCCTTTCTTAATATAAGAGCATTATATTTCAAAAGGTACCGAATGTGCAATACTTAATAAGAATGATGTCATTCAAATGTCGTTTTCTGTACAAAACGCACAAAAAAAGCATCTGTTTTTTTCTATTTTGAAAACACAGATGCTCTGTTTGATAAACAATATTATATAAGAAGAATGTCGTCTATTTTTTTGTTCAATATGTCTTCATGACCTCATCGATCAAAGAGTAAAATAACGCGATCGCCGGGTTATAATTATCCTTGCTCCAGCAGATGGAGAAATCCAGGTTTCCGGATTCCGCAATGCGGACAACGTCCACATGTGCACTGTTCCGGATGTACTGGTCAATCGTGATCGCCGCGACACCTTCTCCCATATCTGCCCACAAAAGTTTCGTTTCATTATCCGGCGCGATGCGGACCTTTGGTTCAAAGCCGCATTCTCTGCAGGCTTCGATCAGCCTTTCATTCCCTTCCGGATTTTCCACCGAAAGAAGAAATGTCTGATCCTTCAGATCTGCCAGATGATAATTGCCTCTCGACTCAAGCCCCATCGTTTTTGGAACCACATAAAAAGTCGGCATGGAATAGACCTTCTCGTACAGGATCTCCTCTTTATTCTGGATAAGGTTCGCCATCATGAAACTGATATCACAGGCTCCGCGTAACAGGTTGTTTTCCAGATCCATCATGGAACAGCTTTTGAGTTCCACTTCAACTTGCGGGTACTCTTCCCGAAACCGCGTGATGTGGAAAAACGTCTGGCTGTCCAGGCAGATCCCGTTCAGGATACCGATGACCAGTTTGCCTTCTTCTCCCCGGCTGATCTGTCTGCATTTTTCCAGCAGTTCAAAATATTGCCTTTCCACACTAAACAGACCATTATACAGGGTGGACCCTGCCGGCGTCAGACGGATCCCGTTCTGTTTGCTTCTCCAGAACAGTTTGAACCCGATCTCTTCTTCCAGCATCGCAATGTTACGGCTGAAAGAAGGCTGGGAAATATGGATCATCTGCGCAGCTGTTGTAAAATTCAGCGTTTCTGTCGCGGCGCGGAAGCATTCGATCAAGACATCATTCATTGCTGCTTCTTCTCCCATTCCTCTAATTCTTTCTGCGAACGGGTCTCAGATACATTTTTCCTCTTCATCAAGGCGCGCAGTCTTTCAATCACACCGTCAATGTCCGCAAATTCCCCACTCGGATCCCTGTTCGGGTTCTTTTTTATGACCTGGCTGAACACTTCCATCTGTTGCAGGATATCTCTGACATCCTGATCCTTCAGATATCCCAATCTGGAATACATGGAGATCCTCCAGTATTCCCTTGCAAGATCAACGCCCAGATCCTGCTCTGCAATCATGTTCTGAACCATGGATGCGACATCTGCCATCAACACTCTGTCTTTCCGTTTTAATCTAAAAAGAAGCATACTCGTTCCCTTTCTTTTCTAATGAATGTTGTTATATTATATATGACAATCACGATTTATGAAACGATTATTTTGATTTCCACGGGAGTTTATCATTTACCTTTTCGGTCACTTTCTCCCGTACTTCCTGATAGGTGTCCTTTACTTCCCCGAACACAGAACGTCTCAACGCTGCCACTGTATCTGACACGATCTTCTTTTTCTCATCGTCCAATCCGCGGTATTCCTGCATCACTTTATAAAAACTCTTGAATGTAAAGAGTTTTCCCACCGTGTGATACTCATCTACCAGATCATACACAACTTCCACAAATTGACGTTTTTCTTCGAAGGAAAGAGCGTCCAGCCATTCCCTGATGATTTCATACGTATTCTCACCGGAAGACGTCAGCTTATCCGCATAAACGAAGTGTTTTGCGTTGCATTCCCATGTATACAGATCATGCTGGGACATCCCGTTCGATGCTGTGCTGTAAATGACCTGATAAGGCTCCTTGTGTGTCAACAGCATCCCGACCAGAGAATCCTGCGGTACAAAAGTATGCGTCCGGAACCGGACCCGCTGAAAACGATCCTTTTCAATCACTTTATCATTGAACCCCGGGCCGTCAAAATTGTAGATGGCGCGGATCCGGTCATTCAGCGTCTCAGCCGAAAATGCCGAAGCATAGACAGCCAGATTACCGCCCTTTGAATGTCCGGTAACATAAAGATCTCCCCTTGTTCTTTGTGCGGTTTCCTGCAGATAAGCAACGGCTTTCCTCTGCCCTTCGATTTCTTCATCAAAAGAAAGATTCATGCATTCTTTCCATCCGGTGAGCGTATTATCGGTCCCCCGGAATACGATATAATGCATGCGTCTGCTGATCGTGAACGTGACCGCCGAAAACTGCGTTTCCTTCTCCGGATCGATCTCATTCACATATTTGGATACAAGTACACCGGAAAACCGGTCACTTTTTTTCAGGAGTTCTTTCAGTATGAGGTCTGATTCAGAACAGTATGGCGGCAGTTTTTCCAGAACATGGCTCTCACAGAGATCGCGGATCGTCATATTCTCCGCAAGGTCTGTAGGAACGATGTCGTCCATGTTCCAATAAGAAAGCTGACTGAACAACGCTGCGTCCAGTTCACATGCCGGACTCACCGCAAACGGCAGGTCTCCTCTCCATTTTACATAATCAATGATGTTTGCCATTATTTCTGATACTCGATTCCGAAGTATGTCCTCAGCAGTTCCGGAAGTTCCGCATCGTCATACTCCCTTTTTGTTTCCTCTCCGTTCCGGTTGATGTTCAGCATCTGTCCGGAGATCTGAATGTAGCCATCCTCTGTTGTGAGATTGACCATACGTGTCGTATGGAAAACTGTATTTCCCCTGTCCAGCATCTCATAACAATTTCCGTAAAAATCAAACGGGAGCATTGCGATCGGTGCGAAGATGATACAGGAGCCATCCTTGCCCGGTCCGTCATTTTTCAGCATCTTCCAGCCACGATCGGTATCTTCAATCCAATAACTGACACCGTTGCCGAAGGAGATCTTTTCTCCGGAAAGCGGGATGGCCTTTGCAGGCTTCGGTCCTCCCATGCCTACATCCACGTAATACTCTTTCCCATCAAACGTGGCCAGGATCCCTCTATGATCGAGCCTGCGCAGGACGCCAAAAGCCGGAATCCCGATACGGCACATGACACCTGCAACATCAAAGCCAAGTCCTTTCAACAAAAGGAGGAACGCTCCGTTCAGTTCAAAACAGAATCCGCCGCGATGCGATGTTACGATCTTGTCAAAAAGAGCTTCCGGTTCCAGGCTCACAGTTCCCCAATGATCACAGACTGCAAGATCCTCAAAAGGGACGTTGGTCTGATGCCGGAAGATCAGATCGTTCAGGTTTTCCATTGTCGCATTACCGTCAAAGGTCGCATGGATGCGGTCCAGATATTGCGCACACTGTTCCGCGGAAAAACCGTCAAACGTAAATTCGTACATTCATTTTCTCCTTTTGCGTTGTTGAAAAAAAGACAGGATGCTGATATAATGCTGTTTACGAATTGCAGGATTGGTATATCGGTAGCACATTGGCTTCCCAAGCCGAAGAGGCGGGTTCGACTCCCGTATCCTGCTTTTTTCTTTTGCCTTTCCGAAATTTTACCATTCAGCATAACGAATGACAACAGGGCAAAAAAAAAGAGCTGCCGCCCAAATCTCAGGCTTTGCAGCGTCTTGCTTTTTGAAGTGCCTTTTTCAGACCTTCATCATGATCATTAAAGAAATCAGCCATGATCATTCCAGCTTTGGTCAGTTTCACCTGACGCTTGTTGCGGTCAAACAGCCGGACTCCCCACTCTTCTTCAAGCATACGGATCTGTCTGCTTACTGTAGGCTGCGTTGTATAAAAAGTCTCCGCAGTTTTGGAGAAACTTAGATTTTTGGTCAATTCCTTGAACATTCTGATTTGCGTATCAGTCATACTACTATCCCCATACCTAGAAAACCCACTCGAGGTTTGCTCATTTGTAAAAAATTATATAGCAAAGATAAGACTGTCGCAACACGTATACATATTTAGAATAATATGGTTTTTTTCATGTATCAGGTCTTTTTATGAAATCGTATCTGGGCGATGATCACTGCTGCAAACATGATCACGCATCCGATGATTTCTCTGGTCGACAGTCTTTGATTCAGGAGCAGCCATCCGGCCAGTGCGGAAAAGACTGCTTCGAAGCTCATGATCAATGACGCGATCGTCGGGTTCAGCTTTTTCTGACAGAATATCTGAAGTGTATAAGCGATCCCTCCGCTCAGGATACCCATATAGGAAAGTTCCAGCCACATCTTCCAATGCGTGAGCGGTTCAACCCATCCGAGAAATCCGCCCTGAGACGGAATGATCTCAAAGATCACCGCAATGACCACCGTCAGAAAGCCGGCAGTCAGGAACTGCATGCCGGATAAGCGCAGCGAATCAACGTGGTTCCCGTACCGGTCTATGGTGAGGATCTGTCCGGCAAAGCCGAGTGCGCCCAGGATCAGACAAACATCCGGCGGGGAGAATGCGAAGCTTCCATGAACGCAGAGAAAATACAGGCCCACCAACGCAATGGCGACAGCGACCCAGATGTTCCAGGAGATCTTCTGACGGAAGAACAGTCCGATGAGCGGAACCATCAGAATATACATGGATGTGATGAATCCTGCTTTTCCGGCACTTGCTCCCAGATTCAGACCGACCTGCTGAAAATTCGTAGCGATAAACAGAAAGATACCACAGACAATGCCTGCAAACAGCTGCCTTTTTTTGTCAGCTGGGCTGACCGGACTATGGGAGATCCCGATCCGGTCTGTTACAAACATGACGAACCGGAGCACCAGAGCCGTATAAAGAAGCCGCAGTCCATTAAAGGAAAACGCGCCAAGCGCCATGCCGCCATCACTCTGAGCGACAAAAGAAAAGCCCCAGATCAGGGCAGCCAGAAATAATAATATGACGCTGCTTGTTGTTTTACTGTTATTCATTGCGTTCCCTGAAAAATGCTTTTACTTCATCCACATTTTTGGCAATCTCTTCCATAAGTGCGTCGGTGGATTCAAACTTCCGCTCCGGGCGGATGAATTTATAAAACTCCACTTCTGCCGTTTTCCCATATACATCTTCCTGAAAATCAAAGATGTTCGTCTCAACCGTCCGGTATTCTCCGTCATCAAATGTCGGCCGTTTTCCGACATTCGTAATACTGTCATAACTCTTCCCATCTATGATCGTCCTGGTTGCGTAAACACCGTTCGGCGGCAGGATCTTATCGTCCGGCGCGGCAAAATTGATTGTCGGAAAACCGATCGTATGACCAAGATGTTTTCCGTGCAGGATCGTTCCGATCATGGAGAACGGACGGTTCAGCATCCGGTTGACATCTTCCATGTTCCCGCGCAGGATCTCATTCTTGATCAGTGTGGAACTCACCTCCACTGGTTTCGAATAATCCTCCGGTTTATAGATAACCTTCTTCAGCGCATATACGGAAAAACCATACTGTTCTCCCAGGCGCCGGAGCATCTCCACATTTCCCGCCCGGCCTTTTCCGAAGCAGAAATCCTCACCGACCACAACAGTCTTAACGCCCAGTTTTTCAACAAGAATGTCTTTAACAAAATCCTCCGGCAGCATGGACATCGTCTGCTTATTGAATGGGAATTCCACGACATAATCGATCCCTGCAAGATCCTCTCGCTGGTAGCGTTCCTCATGTGTCTGGATCGAGCGGATACTGTCGGAATCCTCATTCTGCACAACCGCAGCGACCGGTACGTTAAACGTCAGGACCACCGTACAGTCCCCTTCTGTTTTCAGGCTGCGGACCGTATCGAACAGCAGCTGGTGACCGATATGGTTCCCGTCAAATTTCCCGATCGTAATGATCGAATGATTCAGTTTAATCTCGTTAATATCAGTAATTACTTTCATGCAAACATTTTCTCACATTTGTAATAGTCATCTTTTTTGCTGAAACGGTAAAGCGCATAAAAGTTGCCTGCTTCATCATAAACGCGAAAGATCTCGCCGTTTTTAGCTTCTCTTGTTCCAACAAACTCATCCGGTCTGAGCCAGTTCCCGTAGACGAGTTTTTTCACCGCTTCCTCCCGTGCCGTAATGGCTTCATATTTCCCCAGGAACGCATCGGTTGGAATGATGTGTGTTTCCAATTCTCCGGATCCGAAAAGCGCCTCTGCCTCCGCCAGTGTTACAGCAGTGGAAAGATCCAGACCGCTCGTTCTGGTCCGTTCCAGACTTTCCAGGCAGGCAGGGACTTCCAGTTTCTTTCCGATATCCTCGCAGAGCGTCCGGATATAGGTCCCTTTCGAACAGTTGACCGTAAAGAAAGCTTTGACCGGATCTTCCGGGCGATCAAAGCCCGTAACTGCTATCTGATCAAAGCCGTATATTGAAACCATTCTGGCTTTTCTTTCTATGGTTTTTCCTTTTCTGGCTGCGTCTACCAGTTTGACACCGTTCACTTTAACGGCACTGTACATCGGCGGCATCTGTTCCAGGTTCCCTGTGAAACTTTTGATCGTCCGGATGATCGTTTCCGGATCAATGCGGTTCTTCACTTCTTCCGTTTCCATTTCGGAAAGGATCTTTCCTGTCACATCCTGCGTATCTGTCTGTCTGCCAAATAACAGGACAGCCCGGTACTGCTTATCCGTATCCATAAGCAGGTCCACCAGTTTGGTGGCTTTCCCGATGCAGACAGGCAGTACGCCTTTTGCTTCCGGATCCAGAGTGCCTGTATGCCCGATCTTATCTTCCCCGGTCAGTTTCCGGATCCGATAGACGACCTGAAACGAGGTCATCCCCGCTTCTTTGTATATATTCAGAACTCCGTTCTTCATAAACGTTTTCCAATCTCCGCAAGGAGTCTGGAAATGCAGTCTTCCAGCGTTCCAGTCATATTCAGGCCGGACGCGCGCGCATGTCCGCCGCCTCCAAACAGGGAGGCAATTTCATTCACATCAAACGGATCAATGGAACGCAGGCTCACTTTGATGTCTCCTGCCGGTGTTTCATATGCAAATACCGCAACGATCACACCACGCGTCATCCGAAGCTGCGGCACGATCCCTTCCAGTTCGCGGGAAGTCACATGAAAATCTTCCATCTCCTTCCGGCTTAAGGTGGAATAGATGACCTTTCCGTCAAAAGCCAGCTGACTCTTCATGACGCTGTATCCGAAGATCCTGTTTTCTTCATACGTCTTGGAATTAAACGTTTCATCAATGACATCATCCGTCGGGATCCCGTATTTCATCAATTCGCCGGCGATCACCATCGTTTGCGGCGATGTGAACTTATACTTGAAAACGCCTGTGTCATAGATGATCCCGGTATACAGCGCAACCGCGATATCCAGATCCAGTTTGTCCGGATCCAGGAATCCGTACAGGATCTCGCACGCAGAAGAAGACTGTCCTTCCACATAATTCTCATCCGCAAAGTACGTATTGGAAATATGATGATCGATGTTGACCGTATGCTTCGCCTGTTTGAAATACTTGATCGCTTTTCCGATACGGTCCAGATTTCCTGCATCCAGGCAGATCATCAGATCGTATGGTTCATGATCCGGATAATCCGAATTGATCTTGTCAATATTCGCGATGAACCTCATCTTATCCGTAGGCGGTTCCAGGCAGACATCAGCTTCGATCTCCGGGAAATTTTTCTTCAGATACATGTAAAGTCCCAGTGTCGCTCCGACGCTGTCGCCGTCCGGACGGACATGACCGGTCAGGCAGACTGTTTTCGCATCCTGCAGAAGATCCTTAATGTTCAATCCCGTTCACCTCATCGATTTTTTTCATCATTGTCATAGCGTCTTCAATGGAAGTATCCATGATGAAAGTAATTTCCGGTGTATTGCGCATGTTCAGGCGGTGCGCCAGTTCTCTGCGCATGAATCCCTCTGCACTCTTCAGTCCTTCCGCTGTTTTCATCCGGTCTTCCTCGGTTCCCAGAACCGAAACATAAGCCTTGCAGGTTTTGAGATCCGTTGCCACATCCACTGCAACAATACTGGTCAGTGGATGGATCCTCGGGTCTTTGCTTTCCCGGATGATCTCCGAGAGTTCCCGCATGACTTCATGATTGACTCTGATATTTTTGACTGAGTTTTTTCTCATGTTCTTATTCCTGTCAGTTCCGCGGAACTTCCTTCATGATATAGGCTTCCATCAGATCCCCTTCTTTGATGTCAGAGAAGCCATCCAGTACGATACCGCACTCATATCCGGACCGGACTTCTTTCACATCGTCCTGGAACCGTTTCAGGGAAGCGATCGGTCCCTCGAACAACTGCTCGCCATCACGTGACAGACGCACCTTCGCATCGCGGGATACCGTTCCATCCGTAACATAGGATCCGGCAATGATGCCGACGCCGGATGCCTTGAAGGTCTGGCGGACTTCGATATGTCCGGTGACGACTTCTTCGTAGATTGGCTCCAGCATACCCTTCATGGCTGCTTCCACATCATCGATCGCATTGTAGATGACGCTGTATTTCCGCATGTCAACTTTCTCGTGTTCGATCGTATCTCTTGCGACGGCATCGGCCTGTACGTTGAACGCGATGATGATGGCGTTCGATGCGCTTGCAAGGATCGCATCTGATTCATTCACGTTGCCGACTCCGGCATGGATCACCTTGACAACTACTTCATCATTCGACAGCTTCTCCAGGGATTCTTTGATTGCTTCCACACTGCCCTGTACGTCTGCTTTAATGATGATCTCCAGTTCTTTCAGTTCGCCGGCCTTCATCTGGTCAAACAGATCATCCAGATTGGTCTTCTTCTTGGTGCCTGCCAGAAGTTTCTTCTTGTTCTCCTCAATGAATACCTGGGCAAATGCTTTGGCATCCTTATCATTGTCATAAGCCACAAATACTTCACCTGCATTCGGCACGCCATTCATACCGGTGATCTCAACAGGAGTGGATGGTCCTGCAGTCAGGACGCGTTCTCTTCTGTCATTCATCATGGATCTGACTTTACCGTAAGCCTCACCCATGGCAATATGATCGCCAACCTTCAGTGTTCCCTTCTGCACCAGAAGAGTTGCGACAGAACCTCTGCCTTTATCAATCTTGGCCTCAATGACAAGACCTCTTGCCTTCCGGTTCGGGTTTGCCTTTAATTCAAGGATCTCGGTATCCAGGATCACCATTTCCAGAAGATCCTGAATGCCTTCACCGGTCTTTGCGGAGATCGGAACGAAGATCGTATTGCCGCCCCAGTCTTCCGGTACCAGACCATATTCCGACAGTTCCTGTTTCACGCGATCGACATTGGCGCCCGGTTTATCGATCTTGTTCACAGCTACGATCACATGGATCCCTGCTGCTTTGGCATGGTTGATCGCTTCCACTGTCTGCGGCATGACACCGTCATCAGCTGCAACCACAAGGATTGCCACGTCGGTTGCCATCGCGCCACGCAAACGCATTGCCGTAAATGCCTCATGGCCAGGCGTATCAAGGAATGTGATCTTGTCACCGCTCGGAAGCTGAACCATATATGCGCCGATATGCTGTGTGATGCCGCCTGCTTCTTTCGCGATCACATTGGTCTTACGGATCGCATCCAGCAGAGAGGTCTTGCCGTGGTCAACATGTCCCATGACACAGACAACAGGTGCTCTCTTCTCCATCGTGCTCTCTTCTTCTGCCTCTTCCTTGAGCAGTTCTTCGATATAATCGATTTCGACTTCTTTTTCTACGAGGATATCCATATCCAGGCAGATTCCTTCTGCAGTCTCAAAATCCAGCGTATCATTCACGGTCAGGACTGTGCCTGCCAGGAACATCTTCTTGATCAGGGCTGCCGGCTGCATTTTCAGTTTTGCGGCAAAATCTTTCACAGAGATCGTTTCCGGAAGAGTGATGACCTTGATCTCTTCTTCCTTCTGATCCTGTTCTGCCTGCTTCATCTGGCGCTGAGCTGCTTTCTCATTTTCCAGACGATCAAATTTATCGCCATGCTGTTTGGTGGTATGTTTCTGCTTTCCGCCTTTGCCTTTTCCCTTGGATGTATCCGCTGTCTGCTGCTGTGGCTGTCCTGCTTTCCCCTGACCGCCTTTGCCCTGGCCGCCTTTATTCTGGAAATTATTCTGTCCTTTCTGACGGTCTTTGCCACGGTCCTTCTGCGGACGGGTGACCTGGATGTCTTCCACCGAGACCGTACCTTTTACGATCTTTTCCCGAAGAGACTTCACAGCTTCACTTTCTTTTGCTTTCGGTGCCGGTGCAGGTGTCGGAGCAGGTGTCGGTGCAGGAGTTGGAACCGGTTCCGGTTCCGGTGTCGGCTGTGGCTCAACCACTGGTGTCTTTTCCGGTTCTGGTGCCTTCGTTTCTTCCTTCGCCTTTGCTGCTGCCTGTTCCTGCTCTGCTTTCTTCTTTGCCTGGATCTCAGCTAATTCATCATCCGGGATCCGGTCCTTAGCAGGACGCACCTGACTTGGCAACGGTTTCTTTACATCCTGCTCATCATCCGGTTTACGGTCTCTTGCAGGACGTAACTGACTTGGCAGAGGTCTTTGCGGACGTTCCGTTTTCTTTCTCTGCTCGTCTCTCTGCGCCTTTGCCATAGCACGGCCTTTTTCCGAATTGGAATGCTGCGGATTAAAGACTGCGATGATCTTCTTTTTCTTCTTAGGCTCTTCCGGTTCCTTCGCTTTGGCTTCCGCTGCTTTCTTTGCCTCTACCTTCGCGATCTGTTTTCCGCCGTCTTCGATCTTCTCTCCATCCGCCGTCCTCGTCGGAACCGTCTTAGGCTCTTCCTTCGCAATAAAATCAGGCACTGCAACAACTTTGATCTCCGGTTTCTTTATTTCTTCCGGTTCTTTCGCCTGCGGTGTCTCTTTCTTGCCGAATTTCTCCCTGACCAGCCCGATCAGTTCCTCCGGGCAGGAGTTCATGTGGCTCTTCACATCTGCCCCCTGTTTCTGAAGGAATTCAACAAGGACTTTATTCTCTATCCCGAGTTCTTTTGCTAATGTATGTATTCTCAAATTTTATCCTCCCGTAGCCTGCTGGCTCTCACCTTTTCGGAAATGCTTTTTGCAAATCCTTCATCTGTGATTGCAACGCTTGCTCTCATCTGTTTTCCGATGCTTTTTCCGATCTCTTCCTTCGTTCCGAAGAAGAGGATCGGAACATTGCGGTAACTGCACATGTCTGAAAAATTTTTTTTGGTATTGTCGGACGCGTCTTCCGCTACAATGACTAGAAACGCTTTATTCTCTTTGATCATCTTTTCTGCCATGAACTCGCCGCTTACAAGTTTTCCGGCTTTCGTAGCGATCCCGAGCTGTGACAATATTCTATGTTCAGGCAAGCTTTCTTTTGACATATGTGCGAATTACTCTTCCTCAGCAGTTTCTTCCGGAGCTGCTTCGTCTGATACTTCCTCTTCCGTATACTCTTCATCCTCCGCTGCGTACAGTTCATCTGCATCTTCCGCAGCACCTTCAAAATCGCCCTCGTAAATCTCATCCAGAATGTCAGCAGCCTGTGTCTCATTCAGGATGTCGATCTTGAATCCGGTCAGTCGTGCAGCCAGGCGCGCATTCTGTCCTTCCTTACCGATCGCAAGAGACAGCTGATAGTCCGGTACGATGACGGTTGCTGTTTTTTCTTCATCATCTGCCAGAACGGAGATGACCTTTGCAGGGCTCAGCGCGTTCTCGATCAGGATTGCCGGGTTATCAGACCAGTTGATGATATCGATCTTCTCGCCCTTCAGTTCAGAAACGACTGCATTGACACGCATGCCGTTCATACCGACACATGCGCCGACTGGATCGACATCCGGGTCATTGGACCAGACAGCCATCTTGGTACGGCTTCCAGCCTCACGCGCGATCGCAACGATCTCAACGGTACCGTCTTTTACTTCGGTCACTTCTGTTTCAAACAATTTCCGGACCAGTTCCGGATGTGTACGGGAAACCAGGATCCTGAGGGATTTCTTCGTGTTCTTCACTTCCAGCACGTAGACCTTGATCCGTTCGCCAACACGAAGGCGCTCTGACCGCACCTGCTCGTTCTCATTCAGGATGCCGTCTGCCTTGCCCAGGTTGATCGTGATGCTCTGCTCATTGAAGCGCTGCACAACGCCGGTGGCAATGTTTTTCTCTTTTGCCAGGAACTCTTCATAAACGTTGTCTTTCTCACGCTCTCTGAGGTTCTGCATCAGGACGTTCTTTGCGTTCTGTGTCGCAATACGGCTGAACTCTTTGGATTCTGCAGCCAGACGTACCACGTCTCCGACCTGACAGTTCGGATAGATCGTTCTTGCATCCTTCAGAGAGATCTCCAGAAGACCGTTCTCAATCTCATCCACAACCGTCTTCTCTGCGTAAACAAAGAATTCTCCTGTTTCCTCGTCGACTTTCGCAAAGACATTCTCAGCTGCCAGAAGGCTGTCTTCTTTTTTCTTGTATTGGTTTTTGTAAGCGGTAACCAATGCATTCTCGATCGCGCTGAGGATCGACTCTTTGCTGATGTCCTTTTCTTTTTCCAGAATTTCCAATGCTTCCATTAATTCGCTTGCCATATGAATTCTCCTTTATCTGTGAGCAAAGACTTCCTTTGCTTCTTTACCATTCAAAATACTGTTTGACCGAAGAAATGTTTTTGCGTTCCAGTTCCACGATCTCTTCTTCTTTTTCTCCTACGTCGATCAGAATCTTATCCGCGGAATACTCTTTCAGGTCGCCGATCAGGATCTTCACCTTTTCCGTTTTCTGGTTCCCCTTTTTGTCGGATACTCCCGGAACCGGAAACTCCATTGCCTTAAAAAGATGTATTTCCACAGGCTTTCCGATGTTCCGTTCAAAATCACGGTCTTTCTTCAATGCCCTTGTAAGACCCGGGGAACTGACTTCCAGAATATAGGCTTCCGGGATGAAGTCTTCCGTATCCAGTGCCTTCTCAAATGCCCGGCTGATCCGCTCGCAGTCATCGATCCGGATGCCGCCGTCTTTGTCCACGTAGGCTCTCAGAAACCAGTCGCTGCCTTCTTTGACATACTCCACGTCCACGATCTCGTAAGTATGAAGATTGCCTTCCTCATCCGGCTTTTTGTTCTCTTCTTCTATGATCGGCCAAAGCAGTTTTTCGGCTCTTTCTTCGATCTTCATCTTTCTTATTCTCAACAATTGAGCGGGCCCTTCGGGTCCGCTCAAAAAAGTTTACTATGGTTACTGTGCAAGTATAATCGCTTTTTCCTTTATTTGCAAGCATTTTCAGGCATTTTCTGCTTCTTTTGCCTCTAAAACCGCTCTTGCCAGCTGATCCGCGCAGCTCGTGCCCCTGCCCGCGCAGTCATTGCCGAGCAAGATCTCTGCGATCCGGTCTGCGCTCATGCCTTCGACCAGTTTCGCGACAGCCTTGACGTTGCCCGGGCAGCCGCCAAAAAATTGCACATTTGTGATCACGCCATCGTTGATGTCAAACTGGATCGCTTTTGAGCATGTTCCCTTTGTCATGTATTGATACTTCATTGTTTCCTCCAATCTTCCTATCGGGAATATATTACATACAAGACTCCGGAAAGTCCAGTCCCTAATATTGCCCCATGAAAAAAGCTCCCTGCAAGGGAACTTTTTTTACCGCAGCTCGTAGGAGAATTGAACTCCTGATTCCGCCTTGAGAGGGCGGCGTCTTAACCACTTGACCAACGAGCCAGAACGTACTTCGATAGTATAAGGGAAGGTCTTTAAAATGGCAAGGACTTTTTATCGGATCTTCACGACCCCGTTATAAAGGATCCGAAGCCGGTATTCCGGGAACTCCCGGTCGATATGCACATGCCCGGCGAACCATTTTTCAAAGACCACATTCTCCATGATCAGGTCCAGAAAGCGTTCCACATTGCTCTCATAATTCACAAAATCCGAATATGCTTCAAAGACCGTACGACGGACCTTTTCCGGGATCGTGTGGGTAATGATGTAGTCTACTTTATTTCCCACCTTAGCCAGATTGTCGAAAGCTTCTTTGAACTCATCCTGCGATGGTTCTTCCTGCGGCCACCAGCTCTCGCCTTCCACGCGGAAGATCTTGTCCACGCTGGTCGCGCCTCCCATGGTGAAGAACCGCAGACCATCGATCGTGAATATCTGACCGTTCATCAGATACAGGATGTGATCGCGGATCCGGCGGATCTTTCCGCCATTCCAGATCTCGACCGGATATTTTTCCAATGCGTCATAGTTCTCATGATTCCCGCCCACAAACAATGTGGTATAATTCCGGTTCTCATGGAAATCAAGGGCCGGCTCATCTTTTTCCGTTCCGGTCCATACCCCGCCGAAATCTCCCGCAATGATCAGATAATCGCTGCGGGATAGTAAAGTCTGCTCGGAGAAGTTCGACTCATCCAGTTTTTTGACATCCATCAGGCGATGGGTGTCGCCTGTCACAAAAATCATACGATAGGATCCTATAAAAGAGGTACGTCTTTTCTTGGTACGGAGCAGAAATACTCAGCATCATAATGACCGACAGCCATTGCGATCACGCAATGCATGTCATCCGGAACATTGTATTTCTGACGCATCTGCGGTGTATTCATCGGTTCCGCAGCAAGCAGGACATAACAGAAACCCAGGTCTGTAGCCTCGATCATCTGCCCCATTGTTGCAGCGCAGATAGCCCCGTCAATGTCCGAATGCGAAAAGACAAGAATGATGACCGGTGCTCCATAGAACAGGCCGTCCACTTTTTCTTCATTGAATTCACGGTATTTTTCCAGGAAGAATGCAGCAATGGCAGGATTGTCTCTCATTTTCTCCTTCCCGATCTCACCGATCTGTTCCATGAGATCCACCAGCAGCTGGTCTGCTTCATCCGGATCGGTGATCACCTTCAGAGCATTCTTCTGACAGTTCTTTGCAGTTGGTGCATACTTTGCTGCCTCAACGATCAGATCCAGTTTTGAGTCCTCAACCGGTTCATCATTGAAGGAACGGACACTTCTTCTCATCATGATGTCTCTTCTGACAAGTGCCACCGGTGTACTCTCTATGAACTGGAATTCCTGTACCTCTTCCACATCATAGCCGTCTCCATCGATCATGATGGCATCCTTCGGGCAGACTGCCAGACAGTGTCCGCAGGTGATGCAGCGTCTGTCATCATATTTCACTACTTCATCTTCAATCTTCAGGCAGCCAAAAGAGCACTCCTCTACACAGGTTCCGCAGTGAATACATAATTCCTTGTCAATCGTTAACATAAGCGCTTCCTCTCTCATTTTTTTTGATTATATAAGTTTTTCTATTTTTAGAAAAGTTTTTTCTTCTATTTCAGGAAATCCAGGATCGTCAGCTGACTGGATTCCGGCATATTCCCGAGGATCCCGAGCTGATGCAGTTTATCCGTCAGCGTGCTGGACAGTTTTGTCCGGATCCGCAGATCTTCCCGGGAAGTAAAGCGGGCCTTTCCTGCTTCTTCTTCCAATGCGTTCGCAGCCTTCTCTCCCATACCTTCAATCGCCTCAAAGGCCGGCATGATCTTACCATCAAAGATCTTAAAGCGGCTGCCGCCTGCCCGGTAGATATCGATCGGCAGGAACTCGAACCCTCTCGCGTACATCTCTTCGACGTTGTACATATATTTCAGCAGATCTTCATCTTTCTGTGATGCAATACCCTGCTCGATCCTTCCTTTGATCAGTTCCATCTCCTGTTTCAGTCTTTCCGGTCCCTGACACATCTTCTCATAATCGAACGATGCGGCGCGGATACTGAAGAAGGCAGCGTAGTATTCCAGCGGATAGAAGATCTTGTAGTAAGCGATCCGGTAAGCCATCATGACGTATGCCACAGCATGCGCTTTCGGGAACATATACTGGATCTTGGTACAGGACCACAGATACCACTCCGGAACTCCCTTTTCCAGAAGTGCTTTCTCCCAGTCTTTCCACTTTTTGGCTTTTCCTTTTGCAACATTTCCTTTCCGGACATTCTCCATGACGTCGAACGCCAATGCCGGTTCCACTCCCTGACTGATGAGATAAAGCATGATGTCGTCACGGGTACAGATACAGGTGGAAAGCGTTGCCTTATTCTCTTTGATCAGAGCTTCCGCGTTACCCAGCCAGACGTCTGTTCCGTGTGACAGTCCTGCGATCCGGACCAGATCGGAAAAGTTCTTCGGTTTTGTATCCTGCAGCATCTGCATGACAAAATCAGTACCGAATTCCGGAACGCCAAGTGTCCCCATCGGATGCTCGATATCATCTGGAGTGATCCCGAGAATCTCCGTTCCTTCAAACAGTTTCATGACATCCGGATGATCCAGGCGGATGGTCTTCGCGTCAACCCCGGTAAGATCTTCCAGCATACGGATCATCGTCGGATCATCGTGTCCCAGGATATCCAGTTTCAGAAGGTTGTGGTCGATGCTGTGATATTCAAAGTGTGTTGTGACCGTATGTTTATCCGCGTCATTGGCCGGGAACTGGACCGGTGTGAAGGAATAGATCTCTTCTCCATGCGGAAGAACGACAATGCCACCCGGATGCTGACCGGTGCTCCGTTTCACGCCGACACAGCCTTTGATCAGACGGTTCATTTCACATTTCCGAAGAGCACGGTTGTGCCGCTCAAAATAGCCCTTCACATATCCGTAAACGGTTTTATCTTTCAGGGTCGAGATCGTGCCGGCACGGAAAGTATGCCCCTTGCCGAAGATCACTTCCGTATAATCGTGAGCATGGGACTGATATTCGCCGGAGAAATTGAGGTCGATATCCGGTTCTTTATCTCCTTTGAATCCGAGGAAGGTCTCAAATGGAATGTCAAAGCCGTCCTTGACCAGCGGGGTGCCGCACACCGGGCAGTCTTTGTCCGGCATGTCACAGCCGGATCCGCCTGCATAGGCTTCCACTTCTTCGGAATCAAAATCAGAATAATGACACTGCGGGCAGCGGTAATGCGGTTTCAGCGGATTCACTTCCGTGATCCCTGCCATGGTTGCTGCAAGAGAAGATCCGACCGATCCCCGGGAACCGACCAGATAGCCGTCGCTGATGCTCTTCTGCACCAGCTCTCTCGCAATGATGTACATGACAGAATAGCCATTGGATATGATGGAGTTCAGCTCCTTCTCCAGTCTTTCCACAACGATTGGCGGAAGATTCTCGCCGTACATGCTGTGCGCTGTCTCATAGCAGATCTTCTTGAGGTTCTCATCGGAATTCTCAATGACAGGCGGGCATTTATCCGGCCGCACCGGTTCGATCTTTTCGATCATGTCGGCGATCATGTTTGTGTTTTCCACGACGATCTCCTGCGCGGCATCCGCTCCGAGATAATCAAATTCCTGAAGCATCTCTTCCGTCGTACGGTAATAAAACGGTCCCGGATCATCCGCATCCAGATATTTCTGGCTGTCCAGAATGATATGTCTGAGGATCTCATCTTCCGGATTCAGGAAATGCACGTCTCCTGTCGCGACAACCGGCTTGCCATATTTATGTCCGAGGTCATAGATCTGTTTGTTGATCGCGCGGATCTCATCCGCATTCCTCAGCATATGTCCTTTGATCTCTTTATGCTGCGACCGGTAGACCGGATCATGGTTTCTTTCATAATTGCGGACAAGGAACATATTGTTAGCGACCGGCTGGATCTCCAGGTAATCGTAATAGCGGACCAGTTCCCCGATCCTCTCTTCACTTTCTCCGCTCAGGATCGCGTCATAAAGTTCCCCCATGACGCAGGCGGTTCCTAAGATCAGGCCTTCCCGGTATTTATTCAGGACACTTTTCGGAATCCGCGGCCTGCGGCTGAAATAATTGATATGCGCATAAGAAACAAGACGGTACAGATTCCGTCTGCCGGTCTCATTCTTTGCCAGGATGACAGCATGATAGTAACCTGCCTTCTTGACTTTTTCGATCCTGGCCTCTTCCTCCGGATCCGGTTCTACCGGTTCTTCATCCTGGATCGCACTCTCTCGTCGAAGCACGATATCCTCTTGTGAATCGGGATCTGTCACGATCGGATCGTCCAGGTCATCTACGATATAGGCTTCTACACCATAGATTACCTTCAGATCCATATCCGGATTATCGCGCAGTTTATGGAATGCATCCGTAAATCCCTGCACGACCCCATGGTCTGTGATCGCGATCGCTGTATGGCCCCATTTCACTGCCGTGTCAAGCAGAGCGTTGATCGGCGTGAGGGCATCCATGTCGGAATACTGGGTATGCAGATGGAGCTCCACTCTTTTCTTCGGCGCGCGGTCCATCCGCTCCGAAAGAGGCTCTGCAGACTCCCGGATACCGGATACACGGTTCATCAGGAGCTCGCCTTCGTAATTGTCATATTCGATATTTCCGTACGCTTCAATGACCATGCCTTCACGGAAACGGTCAGCAAGCGTTTTATCATCTTCCGGAAGAAACATCTTAAGGGAGATGCTGTCATTGCGGTCAGTAATGGATAATTTCAGGATGTGAAAATTGTTTTTAGTGACAGAGAGTTCTTTTTCAAAGATCTCGCCGCGGATAATGACATTCCGCATGTCGGTAATGCAGTCGAAAAGTTCTGTCACCGGACCCTCGAATGCTTTGCCGTACAGCATGCCCGGATCGGTCTTCTTTCCCTTTGAAGTCCATTTTTTCTTAGCCGGAGTGGTCTTTTCTTTTTTTGCCGGAGTACTTGCAGGCTGCGCCACGCGGCGGTTTTCTTCTGGATCTGCATAAGTACCGGACCCCACCTCCGCGTACTCATAACCGTGTTCGTATTCGATCCGCACACTCATGAGCCCCTTCAGGACCTGATCCGCAATAGCCTCTTCAACGGTCCGAAGAGCTGTATGATCCAGTGGCACGCCGTCCCTTAATCGGACGCGCAGAAAGTTTCCGTTCTTCACCTGGGAAACGGAGAGAACTTCCATTTTCGCGAATTGTGAATGGAGCGGTTCTTCAATATGTAAAGTTGGAAAAACTTCAAAGAATGTCATATTATTTCCAATTGTCAAGTTCGTCTTTCAATGCCGGAAGCAGCTGTGCTTCCGGAAGTTTCTTTATGATCTCACCATGCTTAAACAGGAGGCCTTCTCCTTTTCCGCCGGCAATCCCGAGGTCTGCTTCTTTTGCTTCCCCCGGTCCGTTCACAACACACCCCATGACTGCAACTTTCAGGGAAAGATCATATCCGGCACATAGTTCTTCCACCTGATCAGCCAGTGAGATTAGATCGATCTCGGTGCGTCCGCAGGTCGGACAGGAGATCACGGTAATCCCTTCGTCCCGTAATCCAAGGTTCCGCAGAATATGTTTTGCGCTCCTGATCTCTTCTAATGGACTTCCGGTCAGGGAACCGCGGATCGTATCACCGATC
>JAFZKG010000021.1 GCA_017553695.1 Lachnospiraceae bacterium | reverse complement strand
CGTAGAAAAAAGTTCGGAGGTATGGTATAGTATGGAATCAATTCAGGCAAAAGATCTGGAGCACAGAGCTCTGAACGATCAACTGAGGACTGTCACGGGCGACTGTGTCATCGAGGACTGCTGCGGACAGCGGTTCATCGCTGCAGGCATGGCAGATAAGAACATTGAGATCCATGGGATCCCGGGCAATGCGCTTGGCGCTTACCTGAACGGTGCTTCTATCACGGTCATGTCCAATGCACAGGATGCCGTCGGCGATACCATGAATGAAGGCCGGATCGTCGTACACGGAAACATTGGCGACGCCGCAGGCTATGCGATGCGCGGCGGAAAGATCTATGTGAAAGGAAACGCGGGCTACCGCGCCGGCATTCACATGAAAGCCTATCAGGATAAATATCCGGTCATCGTCATCGGCGGGAAGGCCGGCAGCTTTTTAGGCGAGTATCTGGCAGGCGGTGTCATCATTGTACTGAATCTGATCGCGCCGCAGGAGAAGATCGTCGGTTTTTTCCCGTGCACCGGAATGCATGGGGGCAAAGTATTTCTCCGCTCCGCGTGCAAAGATGTGGTATTTCCGGAACAGGTCGTGACCCGCCCTGCAGAGGAAGAAGATAAAGAAGAACTTCGGGCCTATCTGTCCGAATATTGTGAGATCTTTGATCTCGATCTGGAAGAGGTGCTTTCCGGCCCATTCACGGTAGTAACGCCGAACAGCCAGAACCCGTATCGCCAGATGTATGTACCAAATTGATAGAAAAATCGCATGCGAAACTGCTGGTTTTGTATTGAACATGTCGCATGCAAAAACGCATGCGGCATTTCGCTTATATAGGAGGAGATTATGAAGTATTCCAAAGAGGAAGTCATTCAGTACATGCAGGAGGAGGACGTCAAGTTCATCCGTCTTGCTTTCTGTGATGTGTTCGGCAAGCAGAAAAACATTTCCATCATGCCGGATGAGCTGCCCCGCGCCTTCGAGTACGGCGTCGCGATCGACGCTTCCGCCATTGCAGGCTTCGGAGACGAGACCCGGAGCGACCTTTTCCTGCATCCGGAACCGGAAACACTCATTCCTCTGCCATGGCGTCCGGAAAACGGACGTGTCATGCAGATGTTCTCGGAGATCACCTGGCCGGATGGCACGCCGTTCGAGTGCGATACCCGCAATCTGCTGAAAAAGGCGGTTGCCGATGCAAAAGAAGCCGGGTATGAGTTCACGTTCGGTGCAGAGCAGGAGTTTTATCTGTTCCGTCTCGGCGAAAACGGAAAACCGACCACGATCCCTTCCGATGAAGCCGGCTACATGGACATCGCTCCGGAAGACCACGGAGAAAATATCCGCCGGGAGATCTGCCTGACACTGGAACAGATGGGGATCCGTCCGGAAAGTTCCCATCACGAAGATGGTCCGGGACAGAACGAGATCGATTTCCGCTACGCAGATGCCCTGACGGCTGCAGATAATGTCATGATGTTCCAGCGTGTCGTGAAGACCGTCGCTTACCGGAACGGTCTGTATGCAGATTTTTCACCAAAGCCTCTGGAGATCGCTCCGGGCAATGGTTTCCATATCAATATGTCCCTTCGGCCGTTGAATGATAACGATACATTCCGCAGCATGATCGCCGGCATTCTGAAAAATGTACGTTCCATGACAGCCTTTCTGAACCCGGCGGAAGAATCCTATCAGCGTCTCGGAAAGAACAAAGCACCTGGCTATATCTCCTGGTCTGCAGAAAACCGGTCCCAGCTGGTCCGGATCCCTGCTGCCGTCGGCGAATTCCGCCGTGCAGAGCTAAGGTCTCCGGATCCATTTGCGAATCCATATCTGGCCTTCGCCCTGATGATCTATGCCGGACTGGACGGGATCCAGAATCAACTTGTTTTGTCAGAGCCGGCCGATATCAACTTATATAAAGCAGATCCGGAAACATTGGCACAGTTTGAAAGACTGCCGGAGAGTTTTTCGGAAGCATGCAGCGCCGCTGCTTCCAGCGACTTCATCCGCGCGCATATTCCTGCGGAAATAACCGCCATTTACTGCAACCGGTAAGGAACGTCTATGAGTTTAAAGGAGCGTGTGTACAGCGTCCTCGTTGTGTCCGCGTCAGAAAAACTGAATACTTCGCTTCTTGCGATGCTCCCGGAAGCCAGGTACAGCCCGATCCAGCTTGCCTCCAGTATCAGTGAGGCAAAACGGATCTGGAGCGACCGCAGTTTTGACCTGGTGATCATCAATTCTCCTCTTCCGGATGATGTGGGCACGCGATTTGCCATCGATATCGGAAAATCTGCCGGTACCGTTGTGCTGTTGTTCGTGCGCTCCGAGATACACGAAGATATCCGTGATAAAGTCGCGGAGTATGGCGTCTTCACCATTGCAAAGCCGGCAAGCAGGCCGACACTTCTTCTGGCGCTCGACTGGATGACCAGTACGAGGGAGCGCCTTCGCAGCCTGGAGAAAAAGACGCTTTCTGTGGAAGAAAAAATGGAAGAGATCCGTATCGTGAACCGCGCAAAGTGGTTTTTGATCTCGGAACTGAAGATGGACGAGCCGCAGGCTCATCATTATATCGAAAAGCAGGCGATGGACCGCTGCATCCAGCGCCGCGAAGTAGCCGAAGAGATCATTCGGACGTATTCGTAAGCTGTTTTCTCTTATTCCTTCTTACGCGGTTGATATGCCGTTCAAAATCATTCTGATCGATCAGTTCCGCCAGGACAAATTGAATATAGGTCGGCACAGTACAGGAATAAAACCCCAGTGCCTGTTCAAACGATTTCACCAGATGTTTTGGCAAAATCATATAGCCTGTTCTTAGCGCCGGGGAGATCGTCTTGGAAAACGTGTTCATATAGATCACATTATCTTGCTCCGATTGTGAAAACAGCGTATCTTCCGGTTTTCGCAGAACAGAAAACTCGGATTCATAATCATCTTCTATAATATATCTGCCCTGCCCCTTCGCCCAGCGGAGGTATTCATGGCGTTTGGATGCGGACGCAGAAACACCACTCGGATAACTACGGTAAGGCGTGACATGCAGAACGTCCGCTTTGCTGTTCTTAAGGGCTTCGCTGGTGATGCCGTCCCTGCCGAGTGTAAGCTTTTCATATTTGATCCCGATGCTTTGATAGACCTCCTCGATCCGTTTGTAAGAGGGCGTTTCAATCGCATAGATCTTATCCCTGCCCAAAAGTCCTGCGATCAGATTGTACAGGTATTCGGAGCCGGCGCCGATGATGATCTGCGAGGCATCTGCTTTGATCCCGCGGCTTCGTTCCAGATAGCGGCTGATCGCTAAGCGCAGCTGCAGCGTTCCTTCATTCGGAGATCGTTCCAGGATCTCTTCCCCGTGCTCGCTGATCACTTTCCGCATGGTTTTGGAAAGAACAGAAAACGGAAACTCATGCTGTTCCGCGCTGATCGGCGCATTGCCATATCCTTCATTCCGGACGTCTGTACTTCCGGCAAACCCGTCGTTCTTCCGGAAACAGACAAAATATCCGCTTCTCTCCCGGGACTGGATATATCCTTCTTCCTGCAGCAGTGCGTAGGCATGTTCCACCGTAATGATGCTGATGCCGGTCTCTTCCGTCATCAGGCGTTTCGAAGGCAGTTTGCTGTTTAGCGGGTAAACTTCACTGATAATCTCCTTCCGGATCTGTTCGTATAACTGCAGGTAGGCAGGGACTTTGGATTGTTTTTCAATTTGGTATTTCATCGTTTCATCTGGTCATATTAAAAATTATCAAACTGGTTATTTTTATATGTTCAAAAATAGTATATAAACGGCACTAATAAAAAGCAACAAGGAGTTGATCGTTATGCAAAATCCAAAAATCCGGCTGATGTGTGTGACGGGCGTTTTTACCGCCTTGATCTATGTATTGACCGCCTACCTGCACGTTCCTAGTCATATGGGATATGTGCACGTCGGGGATGGTCTGATCTTTTTGGCTGCATGTATGCTGCCGACTCCGTATGCCATGTTTGCCGGCGCTGCCGGTGCAGCGCTTGCGGACTGCCTGACCGGATTTGTGATCTGGGCGCCGGCATCTGCAATCATAAAGGGGCTTACAGTCCTGTTCTTTACCGCTTATTCCGGAAAGATCCTCTCGCGCCGCAATTTCCTGGCCCTGCTTCCGGCAGCTGCCCTCTGCATCGGCGGGTATTATTTATATGAGGCGATCCTGACAGGGAACTTCATATCTCCTGCTACCGATATCCCGGGCAATCTGATCCAGTCTGTGTTCAGCAGCGTCCTGTTTGTCCTGCTTGGCCTGGGATTTGACAGGTTCCATATGAAAAATATCATTTTTTCCGGGAGGTCCCGTTCATGATGACGATCACGTATGAGGCGTCCGGCAGAGACGGCCTTTATATCAATCTGACCAATCGCTGTCCATGTAATTGCACGTTCTGTCTGCGCAATCACGCGGATGGCGTCTATGGCTCGGACTCTTTGTGGCTGGATCATGACCCGTCGTTGGAAGAGATCTGTGAAAGCATCGATCAGAGAGATCTGAAGCAATATCGGGAAGTCGTGTTCTGTGGCTATGGTGAACCGATGGAGCGGCTAGATGTGCTGCTGAAAGTGGCCGCCTATATCAAGAAGCGGCAGCCGGTTAAGATCCGGATCAATACCAACGGCCTTGCCGACCTGATCTACGGAGAACGGACGGCGCCAAAACTGAAAGGGCTGATCGATGTCGTTTCCATCAGTCTGAATGCAACGAACGCGGAAGAGTACCAGAAGATCGTGCGGCCATCTTTCGGCGCGGGATCCTTCGACGCCATGCTGGCCTTCGCGAAAGACTGTGTCCGGTTTGTTCCGGAAGTAGTAATGACCGTCGTGGATGTTGTCACTTCGCCGGAAGAACAGGAAAAGAGCCGGCAGATCTGCGAATCGATCGGCGCGACTCTTCGTGTCCGTCCATATGAAGAATAAAAATACAGCCCGGGCTGCGGACATCAATCCAGCAGATCCGGGCGGTTTTCTTTTGTGATACGAAGCGCTTCTTCCTGACGCCATTTCCGGATCGCTTCGTGGTCGCCGGATAAAAGAACCTCCGGCACTTTCTGGCCGTTGTAGTCGGCCGGCCTGGTATATTGCGGATATTCGAGGAGTCCCTGTTCGAAGGACTCTTCTTTTGTACTTTCTTCTTTGATGCTGCCTTTCACCAGCCGCATCACGGAATCGGTGATCACCATCGCCGGCAGCTCCCCGCCGGTCAGGATGTAGTCGCCGATGGACAGCAGTTCGTCTGCATACGGATAGATGCGTGCATCCATGCCTTCGTAATGCCCGCAGATCAGGATCAGATGAGATTCCTCCGACAGCCGGTGCGCATCCGCCTGGGTATACGGCTTTCCGGCCGGGGTCAGGATGATGACGCGGCTTTCCGGTGTGCGAACCGCATGTAATGCGTCCAGAACAGGCTGACAGCGCAGGATCATCCCTGCGCCGCCTCCGTATGGTGAGTCATCTACGCGCCGGAAACTTCCCGGCGCGTAGTCTCTGATATCAATAATTGATAATTCCAGTCTTCCCGCTGTGACCGCACGGGCGATCAGCGGCGATTTCTGAAAATCCCCGAATTGCTCCGGGCAGATTGTTAAGATCGATATTTTCATCGATTAAATATGCAAAGCTGCCTGGAATGCCTCGTTGACAGCTTCAAAGATCTGGGCTGCCCGTTTTGCATCACCAATCACACGGACGTCACTTTCCGGTGCGCAATGGCGCATCGTCTCTGCCTCTTCGGTCTTTGCTTTCATCCCGAGTGCCAGCAGAACGGTATCTGCTTCGAACGTCACTTTCTCGCCCGTCTCCACATTTTCTGCGATGACTTCGTTCGGCGTGATCTCAACCAGTTTCAGACCATAATGCAGACCATAGCCTTTTTCATTGGCAATGTTCATCATTTCTCCGCCTGCAGATCCTGCACTCTTGCGAAGAAGCATCATGCTCTGTGATTCCGGAACCATTTCGATCAGGTCGACCTGTTTGCCCTGCTCACCGAATTCAAGCAGTGCCTCCATACCGACCGAACCGCCGCCTACGATGACGACTTTATTGCCGACAGAGATCTTGCCTTCCTCTGCATCCGGTGCCCATGCCACGTGCGGCAGGTCGATGCCCGGGATGTTCTTTGGAATGATCGGGTCTGCGCCGATGGCGATGATCACGGCGTCATAATTCTCCAGATCCAGCATATCCTTGGTTGCCTTCGTATTCATCAGGATCCTTGCGCCGTATTTCTCGGCATATTTGCCAGCCTGGACGCGCAGATATTTCAGATAATCCGCAACATCCTGCTTGAACGGCGGATAAGCCGCCTTGATCACCTGGCCGCCGAGCTCGCCGGTTGCTTCATATAAGGTAACATCGTGACCGCGTTCGCACAGCGTCATCAATGCCTGAATGCCGCCCGGGCCGCCGCCCACGACTGCGACTTTCTTCTTTTCGACTGCTTTCGGTACCACGCCATCGCGAAGAACGCTGGTCATGGCAGACATCGGGTTAACCGTGCAGGCGATCGGCTTCGGTACCATCAGGTGCCGCATGCAGCCGGAGCATCTCAGACACGGTCTGTGGTCTTCCGGATGATTCCGTGCATAGACATTCGGCATGTCCGGATCAGCCATCAGCGGACGGCACATTGCCACAAAGTCTGCCCAGCCATTGGCGATGATCTCTTCTGCCATATCGATGCTGGTGATCGATCCGACGGTCGTGACCAGAAGATCCGGATACGCTTTCTTGACATCTGCTGCAAAGTGGACGTTGAAGCCTCTGTCCATCATGAAGTTCTGCAGCCAGTTGCGCATATATTTTCCGCTGAAGTCACTATGCAGACCGGCCGAAACATGGATGATGTCGATATGATCTTTCAGAAGTCCGATCAGTTTCAGGGTCTCATCAAAGTGCATGCCTTCTTCTGCGATCTCATCTGCGGAGATACGGAACTCGATAACGAAGTCTTCTCCGGCTTTTTGACGGATGTTGTCGCACACTTCAATTGCGAAGCGGGCGCGGTTCTCTAAGGATCCGCCGTACTCATCGGTACGATGGTTATACAAAGGACTTGTGAACTGGCTGATCAGGTTGCCGTGTCCGCCGTGCACCAGGACGATGTCCATGCCTGCCCGTTTCATTCTGGCAGCTGCATCGCCGAATTTATTAACGGTTTCCTGGATCTTTTCCTTTGTCATTTCGATACATGCGATCGGCTCTCTCCCCAGACGTTTTGCACGGTTCCGCTCCGTGGCGGAGATAAAGCTCGATGAAGAATATGACGGATGGCCGACTGACTCAAATGCGGTGTTCTCGCCGTTGTGGTTGATCTCCAGAGATGCGTGGCAGTCATACTCCTTGCACATGTCCGCAAATCGGGCAAGATTCAGGATGCACGCATCATTGTTCAGGTTCAGCTGATAGGCTTCGTCCTTGCTCTCCGTGATATCGATGGAAGAGTTGCCTACATATAAGGTACATACGCCACCTCTTGCAAACATGCGGAACCAGTCAATAAATTCCGGTGTCGGCTGCCCGTCCGGACTTGCCAGGTTTGGGGATGGCGGTGCCAGTACGATCCGGTTTTTAAAATCGATCCCCCGGATCTTGATCGGTGCAAATACATGTGAATACTTTGAACTCATGGTATCCTCCTCTTTATTAAATCCTGCCGATGTCCAGCGCGATGGTCTTGCCCATCTTGTTCGCATCCGCAATATTATTCGGGACCATGCAGTCGCCAAGCAGGTAGAACCGTCCTGCACAGTCATACAAAGCCATGGCCTCATCCGACAACGCTTTCTGACCGACCGCATAGATCACGGTATCTGCCGGGAAGTATTTCTCCCCTTCTTCGGTCTCTGCATAAACGCCGCCTTCATCGATCCTGGTTGCTTTTGTTTTGAAGTTGATCTTCATGCCCTGCTCACGGAACTGGACCTGAATTGCCATGACGCCAAGCGCATTGTCGCCCGGCTCCATTTTCTCTGCCATTTCGATGACCGTTGCATTTTTCCCTAAGGACTTCAGATACAGTGCGAGCTCTGTGCCGACAAGACCGGCTCCTAAGATCACAGCATTTTCCTTCACAAGGTCCGGATTGACGTAAACTTCTTCTGCACCGTATACATTTGCACCGTCGATTCCCGGAAGATCCGGCTTCACCGGTCTTGCGCCAAGGGCTGCGATCAGAGCGTCTGCGCCGATCTCTTTGGCATATTCCGGAGTGACTTCGGTATTCAGCCGTACATCAATATTGGATTCCAAGATCTTTTTCTCCTGCTGATCCAGGTATTCTTTCAGATGTTTCTTGAATGGAACCTTATCCTCACAGCGGATATGTCCGCCAAGGCGGTCGCCTTTTTCGCAGAGGATGACTTCATGTCCGTTTTCTGCTGCCGTAATCGCTGCGCGCATGCCGCCGATGCCACCGCCGACGATCAGGACCTTTTTCGGTACGACTGGGGTCTGTGCTTTTGTCAAAGCAATCTCCCGGTTCGTATCCGGATTCAGTGCGCACCAGAATGCGCCTCTTGCAATACCGTTGGAGAAGCAGTAGAAGCATCTCATGCAGTGGGTGATCTCATCTTCTCTTCCGTCTCTTGCCTTATTCGGCAGTTCCGGATCACAGATCAGTCCGCGGCCAACCTCGACGATATCCGCCGTGCCGCTTGCGATGATCTCTTCCATCATGGCCGGATCCGAAAGTGCTCCGACTGCAGAGATCGGGGTATATTTCATATGGCTCTTGACGATGCCTGCGTATTTCACGTTCACGCCGTCTTCCCTGTACATGCAAGGATGTGTCAGGGTCATTGTGCGGTAACTGTCTGCGAGTCCTTCACCGTAACCGACACTGCAGTTAATGAGGTCGGCATGTCCTTCCAGAAGCTGAGCGAAAGCTGCTCCGTCTTCTGCCGTGTATCCGCCGTCAATAACTTCCGTTGAACTGATACGGACCTCGACCGGGAAGTCTTTTCCGCATGCTTTGTGGATCGCGTCAACGATCTCGATCGTAAACCTTGCCCGGTTCTCCAGGCTTCCGCCCCATTGGTCTTCCCTCCGGTTGGTACGTCCGCACATGAACTGGTTAGGAAGCCAGCCGTGACCGGCATGGACCATGACCATGCCAAAGCCGGCATTCTGGCAGTTCTTTGCAGAGATTGCGTATTTCTCGATGATCTCCCAGATAATATCTTCCGGCATCTCCTGGACTTCAATACCGTTGATCACAGTCGCTGACGGGCCGTAAACGACCGGCGCCGTGAATCCGATACCGATGGTCTCCGTGTTCGGGACTGATTTATTGCCTGGATGCAGGAGTTCCATGGAAGGAAGTGCGCCATGCCTGCGGACTGCATCTGCAAACTTTGCAAGACCTCTCTTTGGCTGCTGGGTATCCAGGCTCAGGTTGATACCAAACCGTTTTCCATATTTGCAATCGACCGAGGATTCTCCGTGGGTGACCACTGCTGCGCCACCCATGGCTTTGCGCTCAAAAACAGCGATCGCATCATCCGTAAATTTGCCCAGAAGGTTATCCGGATGTCCGATCGGTGCTGCGAAGATACGGTTACGTACCGTCACGCCGCCAATTTTGATTGGTTCAAATAAATGTGGATAATTCATATACCTTTCCCCCTAAATAAATATGATTGATAT
>JAFZKG010000153.1 GCA_017553695.1 Lachnospiraceae bacterium | reverse complement strand
GCCGAAACCACCCGTAAGCTCTGCACGCTCTTTGGCGATTTCCCGCAATTCTTTCAGGTCTTCCGGTGAAATGGCCATCAGCTGTTTCGAATAGAACGGATCGTCCAGTGGCGCATGGTGAAGACCATCTTCCTGGATCGGCCAGGTGTTCTCGATATCCGCGCTCAGCCACATCATGCCGCCAGCGTTGCCGAAGCCTTTGCAGCCAAGGTTGCCGAAGAAGAATTCATCCTCCTGGATGTTCAGCGGCATACGCTCCAGAACGTACAGGGAGATATAAGGTTTCTTCAGGATCGGGGGATACTTCCGATACTTTTTCAGTGCCTCCAGCTGCAGACGCGATTTTTCAGCATCCGCAACCATGAGCCTGTCTCGAACGGCATCCCTAAGACGGGCAACCCGTTCGGTATAAGGTTTGAAAGTATACATAATGGAATTCCTTTCTCAATTGTTCAGTGCATTTAATACTAAATATTTATATCACTGAAAGCGTACCACGTTTTGGCCTATCATACAACCGATTTCAGCGATGCCGCGGCGATACATAAATTCATGAAATCTTCATTATTTTTTCCGTCAGTCGTGCTAAAATACAGCCATGAAAACGAAAATCCTTGTCCTTTCCGATTCGCATGGGCGGGTCGGAAAAATGAAAAAGATCATTACGGATAATAAGGCGGATGTGATCCTCTTTCTGGGAGACGGTGAATTCGATCTGGAAGGCGTTCTGGCGGAACTGGAGATCGATCCGTATGGAGAGACGCCGCAGGTATATCAGGTCCGTGGAAACTGTGACAGAACGAGCACGGAGGCAGTCTCTTTGATCCTGACGTTTGGAGGACTGAGGTTCTTTGTTGCACATGGCTTTGATCTGGGCGTGAAGTATGGTCTGGACAAGATTGCGGAGCGGGCAGCATTGGAGGGTTGCCAGGTCGCACTCTTTGGGCATACGCACCGTGTGTGCAAGGAAAAGAAAAACAACGTCCTTCTGTTTAATCCGGGAAGTGTTGCGAATGGCGACTACGGGCTCCTGACGGTTGAGGATGGCAAACTGACCGCTCGGAACGCATCATTCGAGAAAAAGGCATGAAACTTACGAAGAAATCCTTCTATTTTCTGTCCCTGACATGGGGACTGTTATATACAACGGCAGGCGCGATCGTTGCCCTTGCCCTGATCCTGACCGGACATAAGCCGAAACGCTGGGGCTGGAGCTGGTATTTTGAAGTCGGCAAAAGGCCTTGGGGTGGGGCAGAATGGGGTCCTGTTTTCATCAAGGACCGCTATTCCGGAGATTCGCTCAAAAACCATGAGTTTGGCCATGCGATCCAAAACTGCCGCTACGGTCCGATGATGGTGCCTTTGGTATCGCTCCCATCTTCTCTCCGTTACTGGTTCCGCCGCATCCGTATAAGGCGGGGAAGGGCTCCGAGGACAGCGTATGATGATATCTGGTTTGAAAACCAGGCAACAAGGCTCGGAACGGAGCAGATCAACCGGCTCCGCCTGGAACACAGGCATTCCCAGACAGAGTGCTGAAATGATATCTACTATATATAGTAATAATGTACATAAATAGTACACAAAATGTGGAAAAAACAAGAAAGTTCAATTGACTTTTTCCACATCGGCTGATATTATCATTCCGTAAGATTTCCATATGGGAAATCTTGCCGTTGAGGATGAGAATTTTGACAATTTCATACTCGCCAGTATAGATTTGGATAGTGTGTTTTGGATCATGCAGATGCAACTCACAGGCCCAAATGTTTCTACCGTAACGCCTGAAAGTTACGACTACCGGCTCAAAGTTCTGAGGTTTCAGAATGTGCATGGATTAAATGCTTAATGAGAGTTGGCATAACGTCTTTCACATTTGGAATCTTTTTTTGTTCTTTGAGGCCTTTGCTCGTTTTGGGGATGACAGAATGAAGGCTCTGGAAGAAAAAATCTGTCGCGAGGGTAAGGTTTACCCGGGGAATGTCCTGAAAGTTGGTTCCTTCCTGAACCACCAGATCGATGTTTCCTTCATGCAGCAGATCGGTGAAGAATTTCACCGGTTATTTCGCGACGAAAAAATCACGAAAGTCTTAACAATTGAAACAAGCGGCATTCCGATCGCATGCATGACTGCGATGTGTTTCGGTGTGCCTGTTTTATTTGCCAAGAAACACCAGACCAATAATCTTTCAGATGACTGCTATTGCACGGAGATCACATCATTCACCCATAACAATACATATCAGGCACGGATCGAGAAACAGTATCTGACAAGTGACGATGTCGTCCTCATCATCGATGACTTTCTGGCAAACGGCTGCGCACTCGTGGGTCTTATGGATCTGATCGGACAGGCCGGGGCAAAATGCGTCGGCTGCGGCATCGTGATCGAAAAGGCATTCCAGGACGGCGGACAAAAACTCAGGGATATGGGCGTCCGCGTGGAAAGTCTAGCAAGGATCATCAGCATGGATCCGGAGAAGGGCATCGAGTTCATCGACTGAGCGTGTGTATAAGAGGGGGAGACCCCTTGGAAATATTATTTTTTAACAATGGAGGGTTAGGGAAATGAAAAGCTTAAAGAAAGTACTCGCACTGGTACTGGTTGCGATCTTTGCAGTCGGCATGCTCGCAGCATGCGGCAAGAGCGGCGGCGGAGATGAACCGGCTGGATCAGGCGCAGCTCCGGGAGGTAGCGGAGCAGTAGCACCGGCTTCTGAATTTAAAGCTGGCTTAATCTGCCTTCATGATGAAAATTCCACCTATGACTTAAACTTCATCAATGGTTTCAAAGAAGCATGTGAAGCAATGGGCCTTGTAGAGGGAGAAACTTATTTCATCAAAACAAACAAAGGTGAGAACGAAGAGTGCTATCAGGCAGCAAGCGAAATGGTTGACATGGGCTGTAATGTAATCTTTGCGGATAGTTTTGGCCATGAAGATTATATTCTCCAGGCAGCTATTGAAAATCCTGATGTTCAGTTCTGCCATGCAACAGGAACCAAAGCACATACGGAGAAGGTTGCAAATTATCATAATGCATTCGCATCTATCTACGAAGGCCGTTATCTCGCAGGTATTGCAGCAGGATTGAAACTGAACGAGATGATCGACTCAGGCAAGATCACAGCTGATAAGGCTGTCATGGGTTATGTTGGTGCATATCCATATGCAGAAGTGAAATCCGGATACACCTCCTTCTATCTTGGAGCAAAGAGCGTATGTCCATCCGTCACGATGCAGGTAACCTTTACAAACTCCTGGTATGATGAGACTTTGGAAAAGACTGGTGCTCAGACACTGATCGATAATGGTTGTGTACTGATCAGCCAGCACGCAGATTCCATGGGCGCTCCGACTGCTTGTGAGGCAGCCAATGTTCCAAACATCTCCTACAACGGTTCCACAGTCGCAGCATGTCCGAATACGTTTATCGTTTCGTCCAGAATTAACTGGGCTCCGTATTTCACATATGCAATGCAGGCTACAAAAGACGGAACGCCGATTGACTATGACTATGTTGGAACCATTGAGACCGGAAGTGTTGTTCTTACGGACATTAACGAAGCAGCAGCAGCACCTGGCACAGCAGAAGCTATCGAAGCAGCCAAAGCAGATCTCGTAAGTGGTGCTACGAATGTCTTTGATACAGCAAACTTCACGGTTGGCGGTCAGAAACTGGATTCCTACCTGGCTGACGTTGATGATATGGGAGACTTCCAGCCAGAAACCGAAGTTATCGAAAACGGTGTATTCAAAGAGTCTGTTTTCAGATCAGCACCGTATTTTGATATTGATATTGACGGAATCACTATTTTAGGTGACGTTCAATAATAGTCTTATTCTTCTCTCAGGGGAGGCATGTTGAGGCCTCCCCTGAAAGAATGTACAAATTCACATCAAAGGGGAAATTAAAAACGTTTTTAATTTGCCCTTTGATTTGTCATAAAAAAACATCTGAAAGGATACTGTCGAGTGGACAATAAAACACCAGTCTTGCAACTTCGAAATATCACGAAACGATTTGGTGATATCACGGCAAACGAGAAGGTCGACCTTGATGTTTATAAAGGGGAGATCCTGGCGTTGCTGGGAGAAAACGGAAGTGGAAAGACCACATTGATGAATATGATCTCCGGGATTTATTTTCCTGATGAAGGAGAAATCCTTGTAAATGGACGCCAGGTTGCGATTTCCAAACCGGAGGATGCCTTTGAACTCGGAATTGGAATGATTCATCAGCATTTCAAACTGGTGGATGTTCTGACTGCAACGGAAAACATAATCCTCGGGTTAAAAGAAAAAGGAGGGCTGGATTTAAAAAATGCCGCAAAAAAGATCAGACAGATTTGCGATACCTATGGCTTTGAAATAGACCCTGCCCAAAAAATCTATAACATGAGTGTCTCGCAGAAACAAACGGTAGAGATCGTCAAAGTTCTTTATCGTAATGCGGATATTTTGATCCTGGATGAACCGACTGCTGTCTTGACTCCGCAGGAGACTGAAAAACTCTTTCAGGTTCTCCGAAATATGAAAAGAGACGGAAAATCCGTGATCATCATTACACATAAGATGAACGAAGTGCTCGAGATTTCAGATCGAGTTGCGATTCTCCGTAAAGGCCGCTACATTTGCGATATGGAAACGAAAAACGCAAATGTACAGGAATTAACGGATGCCATGGTAGGACATTCAGTTACTTTGAATATTGATCGTCCGGAACCGTTGGATCCGAAACCGCGAATCCTTGTGGAGCACCTGACTGTTAAGAGTCAGGACGGGGTCACAAAATTGAACGACATCAGTTTTGAGGCCAGAAGCGGTGAAATCCTTGGTATTGCGGGCATTGCCGGTAGTGGCCAAAAAGAACTTTTAGAGGCTATTGCGGGGCTTCAGCCGGCAGAAAATGGACATGTTTATTTTGTGGAAGACAACGGAGAAAAAGAAGATTTGATTGGTATGGATCCGTTGAAGATTGCCGCCAAAGGAGTGTCATTGTCCTTCGTTCCGGAAGATCGTCTGGGCATGGGACTGGTTGGTAATATGGACCTAGCGGAGAATATGATGTTGCGTTCTTTCCGGCGGGGGAAAAGTGTATTTACGGATCGAAAATATCCATATGATCTTGCCGAACACGTTGTGAAAGAACTGGATGTTAATACGCCGAGCATCGCGACACCGGTTAGAAAGCTTTCCGGAGGAAATGTCCAGAAAGTCCTGGTTGGCCGTGAGATATCCAGCGCACCGATGGTTCTGCTAACGGCATATGCAGTCCGTGGCCTGGATATCAATTCATCCTATACGATTTACGATCTGATCAATCGACAGAAAAAGAATGGTGTTGCAGTTGTTTATGTTGGAGAGGACCTCGATGTGCTTTTAGAGTTATGTGATAGGATTCTGGTCCTTTGTGATGGAAAAGTCAGCGGCCTTGTAGATGGGAAAAATGCGGTGAAAAACGAAGTCGGCCTTATGATGACAAAAGTCGGAGGAGGTGCAGCAAATGTATAATACAATAAAGACACCTCTTGTTCATATTACACGAAGAAAAGACATTGTCTGGTATCGTGCATGGCTGATTCGTATCCTTGCGATTGTACTTGCGCTGATCTTATGCGGAATCATAACTACATTTGTGGTACATATCAATCCGATTGAGGTTTATAAGACCATGATTTCCGGTAACTTTGGCACGACTCGTAAGATATGGTTTATGGGACAGGATCTGGCGACGCTGTTAATTATTTCTCTGGCATTGGCACCGGCGTTTCGGATGCGTTTCTGGAATTTGGGTGGAGACGGGCAGGCTTTGATGGGATGTTTCGGCGCTGCTGCCTGTATGATCCTTTTCAGCGGTTCTGTCCCAAACTGGCTGATGCTAATCATGATGTTTGCGGCGGCCCTTTTCTGCGGCATGCTTTGGGCTGTGATCCCTGCTTTCTTTAAGGCAAAGTGGAATACAAATGAAACGCTGTTTACTCTGATGATGAATTACCTTGCTACCCAGATTATTGCGTTCTTTGTTGTTGTTTGGGAAAATCCGAAAGGATCCAGCAAGATTGGTATCATCAATCAGCGTTCCCGGATCGGATGGCTTCCGGAAATCGGAGGCAATAAATATATTCTGATCATTATCGTTGCCATCGTCCTGGCTGTAGTCATGTTCATTTATATGCGGTATTCCAAGCATGGCTATGAGATCGCAGTTGTAGGTGAGAGCGAACCGACGGCACGGTATGTCGGCATTAAAGTAAAGAAGGTCATCCTTCGTACTCTGTTGCTTTCCGGAGCAATCTGCGGTTTGGCAGGTTTCCTGATGGTTTCAAGTACAAACCATACGTTGACTACAACACTGGTAGGCGGAAGAGGCTTTACCGGCGTTATGGTTGCGTGGCTCGCGAAATTCAATCCGTTTTTTATGATCCTTACAAGTTTTCTCCTTGTATTTTTGAATCGGGGGGCTTCGGAAATCTCTACCATGTTTGGATTTAATGACTCTTTTGGAGCTATTCTGACGGGAATCATTCTGTTCTTTATCATAGGATGCGAATTTTTCCTGAATTATGAAATGCATTTCCGGAAACGTGCGAAAAAGGAGGTGGAGTAAGTTATGTTTGATATCGTAGCTTTTATTCCTCGTGCTGTTGTTCAGGGCATTCCGTTACTATTTGGATGTGTAGGCGAAACTATTACAGAAAAGAGCGGAAACTTAAATCTCGGTACACCGGGTATTATGTATGTAGGCGGTATTTGCGGTGTTATCGGAGCTTTCTTATATGAACAAAAAGCCGGAGCTCATATGATTGGTTTTCTGGCAATTGCAATCCCGATTCTTTGCTGTTTGATTGGATCTCTCCTGATGGGTTTAATATACTGTTTTCTGACTGTTACATTGCGGGCGAATCAAAACGTGACAGGTCTTGCAATGACAACGTTTGGTGTCGGCATTGGTAACTTCTTCGGAGGATCCCTGATCAAGTTGAGTGGGGCGGATGTTCCGTCAATCGCACTTTCCAAGACGCATGCGTTTATTAGCGCGACCCTTCCATTTGCGAAGAAACTAGGATGGTTCGGAAAAATCTTTTTGTCATATGGATTCCTGGCATACGCTGCGATTGCGATGGCAATCATTGCAGCTATTATGTTAAAGAAAACGAGAGCCGGGCTGAATCTTCGAGCAATCGGTGAGAGCCCGGCAACAGCGGATGCGGCAGGTATTAGTGTTATCCGCTATAAATATATAGTGACCTGCATGGGCGCTATGATCGCCGGTCTTGGCGGATTGTATTATGTTATGGATTTTGCAAGTGGCGTCTGGTCCAACGATGCATTCGGTGACAGAGGCTGGCTCGCAATCGCCTTGGTCATCTTTACGATCTGGCGTCCGAATATTGCGATCTTTGCCTCGATCCTTTTCGGCGGTCTCTGCATTCTGCATATGTTCATTCCGACCGGAACGAACCTTGCTGTAAAAGAATTGTACAAAGGTATTCCTTACCTGGTCACGATCATCGTGCTGATCATCACTTCGTTGCGGAATAAGAGAGAAAACCAGCCGCCGGGAAGTCTGGGACTGTCCTATTTCCGGGAAGACCGGTAGCGGAACGGGAATATAAATGCAATAATATTACAGGGTGCCATCTGGCACCCTGTTTTTGCTTACAGGTCGCCTGCCAGCCGGGTTTTCATTAGCCAGCCACGTAGTATTAATCTTTAGGCTTATTGGTTGTTAGCCTGCTGGCTATTAGTTTCATACAGGCATATTGTGCATTGGCCTGAGAAAAGAAAAAACATTGCAGGCATATCCAAATGCATATTCAAGGCAGCCACGAGGCGCTGGAAAAGTTAATCATTAATAAAGCCCCCGAATCATATTCTCGGGGGCTTTGGCGTATGTAAAGGTTACAGTTCGGATAGAAACAAGAATACCTTAGTAGTTAATTCACAACAACGACGACATCCTTCGTTGCGTGATACTGTCCCAGATCCAGCGTCACAGTGATCGTGTAATTGCCAGCCGTGGTGGAATCATAGGTGCCGGTATATTTCATATACTGCGTCACGTCATTTCCGTAGCAGTCCGTTGCGTGGAACTTGCTGGTGACAGGGTCTTCTTCATAATTGGCATTGGCAACGATCTCGATGGAATTCGGTACTTCCATGGTGAACGTGTAGGAATGCCATGGGTTTGAACTTTCCGGGTCGGTCGGATCCCATCCGCGTACTTCTTCCACGGTTTCCGGAATGAAGAGAGGCGTCGGCTTCTCCATTGGAAGGACTTCGTTCTCGTCGTAGTACACGATGACTTCCGTGCCGCCTGCACACAACTGACCGAGCCAGCGGACGTCTGCGCAGCACATCCGGATGCAGCCCATGGATGCGTAGTTGCCGAGCTTGTTGTATTCTTCGTATTCCAGTGTTCCGTGGTCGGTCTCATAATATGGAACAGAGTGGAACATGATATCGTTATAAACTCCGTCGATGATCCGGTATGCGTAAAGGCCTTCTGTGCCGTCAGCCATATAGCACCATTCGTTTGCCGGCCCGATGATCCATTCGCCCAGATAGAACTCACCTTCCGGAGTCTCATGCCCGTCTCTGCGGCCGGTGGAGCAGGCGATCACGCGGAGCGGTGTCAGATTGCCGTCGTCATCTTTTGAGTAAACGATCGTGACGTTCTGTGCAGTGTTGACATGCAGAGAGTAGTCCGTGCTGTCTCCGACGGTCGGCCAGTCATCGTTGATCTCGATCGTATCTCTCCGATAAGTCGGCTCGACATATTCCTTCGGGATGTCACTTCCACCAGAACTACTTGTCACGGATTCGGTCTGATTC
>JAFZKG010000020.1 GCA_017553695.1 Lachnospiraceae bacterium | reverse complement strand
ATTTATATTTATTTCACGGATAAACACGTTTTGTTTGAATTTGACCGGACGATCGTTATCTCCAGACTGATCGATGGTGAGTATTTTAAGATCGATCAGATGATGTCCGGCGATTATGAAACAAAAGTAAATATCAATAAAAAAGAAATGCTGGATTGTATCGACAGGGCAACCCTGCTTGTAAAAGAAGGAGATAAAAAGCCGATCATCATCAATATTACGGATGACATTATGCAGTTAAAGATAAATTCTGCCGTCGGATCCATGAATGAAGAGATCAATATTGAAAAAGAAGGTAAAAACCTGATGATCGGTTTTAACCCGAAGTTTATGATCGATGCACTGCGGGTGATAGATAATGAAACAGTATCTCTTTATATGGTTAACTCAAAAGCACCCTGTTTTATAAAAGATGCGGAAGAAACATATATCTATCTGATCCTGCCTGTTAACTTCAATACGGTAAGCTGATAATGATAAAAATCACCATCCGGGATGATCATATTAAGTTGTGTCAGCTCTTAAAACTGTCAGATATTGCACAATCGGGAGCTGAAGCAAAAGAAATGATCATGGACGGAGAAGTTAAAGTGAATGATGAAACGGAATACAGAAAAGGAAGAAAATGTTTTCCGGGTGATATCATATGCTGCGGTGATCAGACAATTTGTGTTGAGAATAATCAATGATCATTAAATCAATAGAACTTGTAAACTACAGAAATTACGAAAAAGTATATATAGCGCTGGATTCCGGTATCAATATTCTGTATGGGGACAATGCCCAGGGTAAGACAAATATACTGGAATCCGTTTATATGTGCGGAACCACAAAATCCCACAGGGGAAGCAAAGACAAAGAGATCATTAAATTCGGTACTTTAGAATCCCATATCCGGTGTTTCTTTGAAAAAAACGATACCGAATACCAGATCGATATGCATCTTCGGGAAGACAAATCAAAAGGTATCGCCGTAAACGGAATGAAATTAAAACGTGCGGCGGATCTGCTTGGGATCGTAAATATCATCCTGTTTTCGCCGGAAGATCTTTCCATCATCAAAAACGGTCCCTCCGAGAGAAGAAGATTTATTGATTCCGAACTGTGTCAGCTGGATAAGATCTATCTGTATAATCTGACAAACTATAACAAGATCGTCAATCAGAGAAACAATGTTTTAAAAGATATCTATATTCACCCGGAACTTGCAGACACGCTGGATGTATGGGACAGTCAGCTCGTGAGTCTCGGGATCAAGATCATAGACAGAAGAAGACTGTTTATTGAACAGTTGAACGAGATCATCTGTGATATTCACAAAAACCTTTCCGGTAACAAGGAATTTTTAAAGATCCAGTATGATCCGAATATCACGGTTGAAGAATACGAATACAAGATCAGAAAAAACAGGGAAAAGGACATTAAATACAGGATCACATCCGTCGGTCCCCACCGTGATGACTTTACATTCTTTATCAATGATTTTGATGTAAAGAAATACGGATCCCAGGGTCAGCAGAGAACGGCGGCATTGTCCTTAAAGCTATCCGAGATTGAACTTGTAAAAAAGATCACCGGAAATACACCGATCCTGCTCCTGGATGATGTACTTTCGGAACTGGACAGCAACAGACAGAATTATCTGATCAATTCGATCAATGACATTCAGACGATCATTACCTGTACCGGTCTGGATGAGTTTGTAAACAGCAGGATCGTGATCAATAAGATCTTCAGGGTCCATGACGGTACCGTTACAACAAATCAAAGTGAGTAAGGAGATACAAATGGCAAACGAATATGGTGGAGACCAGATTCAGATTTTGGAAGGACTGGAAGCAGTCAGAAAAAGACCAGGTATGTATATCGGAAGCACATCCGCAAGAGGACTGCATCATCTGGTCTATGAGATCGTAGATAATGCAGTGGATGAAGCACTGGCCGGATTCTGCGATACGATCCAGGTGTTTATCAATCAGGATAATTCCATCACAGTCATTGATAACGGAAGAGGTATTCCCGTTGACATCAATCACAAATCCGGACTGCCCGCGGTTACGGTTGTATTTACGATCCTTCATGCCGGCGGAAAATTCGGCGGTGGAGGATACAAGGTTTCCGGCGGACTGCACGGGGTAGGCGCGTCCGTTGTGAATGCCCTTTCCAACTGGCTTGTTGTCAGGATCTGCAGAGACGGCAAGGTATATGAACAGCGCTATGAACGCGGAAAAGTTGTAAAAGAACTGGAAGTCGTCGGTGAATGCGACAAGGAGCAGACCGGAACGAAAGTTACTTTTATGCCGGATGATACCATTTTTGAAGAGACTGTTTTTGATTATGACACGTTAAAGCAGCGCCTTCGTGAAATGGCATTTCTGACGAAAAACTTAAAGATCGTTCTGACGGACTTAAGAAATGAAGAACCTGTCGAGAAGGTTTTCCATTATGCCGGCGGTATCAAGGAATTCGTGACTTATCTGAACAGGAGCAAGACACCTCTGTATGAAGACATCCTTTATTTTGAAGGAAAAAGAGACAATGTCTATGTGGAAGTGGCAATGCAGCATAACGATTCCTACAACGAGAGTGTGTTCAGTTTTGTAAATAACATTACGACACCGGAAGGCGGAACACATCTGACCGGATACCGGAATGCCATCACGAAAACATTCAATGATTATGCCAGAAACAATAAACTGCTGAAGGACTCGGAACCGAACCTCTCCGGTGATGACATCAGAGAGGGCCTGACAGCGATCATCAGTGTGAAGATCGAAAATCCGCAATTTGAAGGACAGACCAAACAGAAACTCGGGAACAGTGAAGCAAGAGCAGCTGTTGATTCGATCGTCAGTGAACAGCTGACATACTTTCTGGAGCAGAATCCGATCGTTGCGAAAGCGATCTGTGAAAAATCGATCCTTGCACAGCGTGCAAGAGAAGCGGCCAGAAAAGCAAGGGATCTGACGCGCAGAAAAACAGCATTGGAAGGAATGGCTCTTCCCGGAAAGCTGGCTGACGGCTCCGACAAGGATCCGAAGTAGTGCGAGATCTTTATTGTCGAGGGTGATTCCGCCGGAGGAAGTGCGAAAACGGCAAGAAGCCGGGCAACACAGGCAATCCTTCCGCTTCGCGGAAAGATCCTGAACGTGGAAAAAGCACGCCTTGACAAGATCTATGCCAATGCCGAGATCAAAGCCATGATCACCGCTTTTGGTACCGGTATTCATGATGATTTTGATATCTCAAAGCTCCGTTATGACAAGATCATCATCATGACGGATGCCGATGTGGACGGTGCTCATATCGCCACTCTGATGCTGACTTTCCTTTACCGGTTTATGCCGGAACTGATCAAGCAGGGGCATGTTTATCTGGCAACGCCGCCGCTTTACAAGCTTGAGAAAAACAAAAAGATCTGGTATGCATATTCGGATGACGAGTTAAATTCCATCCTGACCGAAGTCGGACGTGACAGCAACAACAAGATCCAGCGTTATAAGGGTCTTGGTGAAATGGATGCGGAACAGCTCTGGGAGACAACAATGGATCCCGAAAAACGCGTACTGAAGCGGATTAACATGAATGAGGAAGCTTCTTCGGAGATCGATCTGACTTTCACGACCCTGATGGGTGACAAGGTGGAGCCGAGAAGGGAATTCATCGAGGAAAACGCGAAATTTGTTAAGAATCTTGATATTTAGTAATGATACGTCATTCGAAAGAAGGAGAATTTAAATATGGATGACAAGATATTTGATAAGATCCATGACGTGGATCTTATCAAAACCATGGAGACATCTTAT
>JAFZKG010000152.1 GCA_017553695.1 Lachnospiraceae bacterium | reverse complement strand
GCGAACATCATTCATGGACGCGTTTTTATCTGTGCGATCAAACGTGATGGAGAGATATTCATCCCGAACGGCGAAACGAAGATCCAGGCAGGCGATACCTTATCCTTTGTGGCTTCTACGCAGGACGCAGAAAAATTCTTCAAGAAGATCGGAAAAGAGACCGGACGCGTACGTGATCTGACGATTATCGGCGGTGGCCGCCTGGGCTATTATCTTGGCCGTCTGGCGGTGGAAAATGGAATGCCGCTCAAGATCGTGGATATGGATCGGGATATCTGCAGACAGCTGACTGTAGCGCTTCCATCCGCAGAAGTCATCTGTGGTGATGCCACCGGTACGGATCTGCTGGAAGAAGAGGGTATCCTGAATGCTTCCGCAGTCGCAACACTGACCGGTGAGGATTCCGTTAATCTTCTGCTTTCCATGTATCTGAAAAAGCATGCGCCTCAGGCAAAGCTGATCACGAAAGTAAAGAAATCTGATTTCGAAGACCTGTTGTATAACATCAACATCGGCAGCGTTTATAATCCGAAATATATCACGGCGGATCATGTGCTGCGCTATGTGCGCGCAATGCAGAACGTGCTGGAGAACGAAGTCCAGTCGCTTTGCCATGTGATCGATAACAAGGTGGAAGTACTGGAGTTCTCGATTGGAAAGGATATGCCGTTTCTCGGCGTACCGATCAAGGATCTGAAACTGAAAAAGGACCTGCTGATCACGGATATCACGCGTGCGGGGCAGTCCTTTATCCCGGGTGGCAATGACACGATCGAAGCTGGTGATTCCATCCTGGTCGTAACCACACAGACCGGACTTTACCGGATCAGAGATATTTTTCAATAATAACCGCGCAGTGGCGCGCTGACTGATAATAAAATGGGCAAACTGGTACTGAAAACAATTGGATTGATATTGATGATTGAGGCAGCATTCATGCTGCTGCCGACGTTCATTGCGGTCGGCTACGGCGAGTCGGACTGGAAATGGTTCGTTCCGCTTGTTCTGGCTATTGCCGTTGTGGGATTCCTGCTGTATCTGATCAAGCCGCAAAAGCGGCGGATGCACGCGAAGGAAGGCTTCATTATCGTCGCACTCGCGTGGATCGTCATGAGTATGGTCGGCGCACTCCCGTATGTCATTTCGGGTCTGCTTCCGAACTACATCAATGCTGTATTTGAGGCGGTTTCCGGATTTACCACATCGGGAGTTACCATTGTGGCAGATGTGGAGATCGCATCTCACGCGGTGCTGTTCTGGAGAAGCCTGACACACTGGATCGGCGGCATGGGCGTTCTGGTCTTTATGCTGGCGTTGAGCCCGGTCTCTAGCGGATCATCCATGCATATCATGCGTGCCGAGGCGCCTGGACCTACGACAGAAAAGCTGAGTCCGAAGATCAGCGAGACAGCAAAATGGCTCTATGTCATTTATCTGGCACTGACTCTGATTGAGGCGCTGGCACTGTCGATTGCAAAACTTGGCGTATTTCAGTCATTCCTTATTTCGTTTGGAACGCTGGCAACAGGAGGATTCAGTTTTCTGAATTCTTCCCTGGCAGCCTTTACGCATGCACAGCAGGTGATCGTCATCGTGTTCATGGTGCTGGCTGGCGTCAACTTTAGTTTATTCTTCCTGATCGCAACCGGAAAATTCCGGAAGGCTCTTACCGATACGGAACTTTGGTGCTACCTGGGGACGATCGTTGTTGTGGTCATCCTGTTGACATTGAATGTGTTCCTGGTACGCGACCAGTTTGATACGTTTGGTGAGGCGCTGCATCAGTCCTTCTTTGCGGGTGTGTCGGCGCTGACCTCGACTGGATTTGCGGCGTATAACTACAATCTGTTCCCGTGGTTCTCGAAGGGCATCCTGGTCCTTGTTATGTTCATCGGCGGGTGCGCAGGCAGTACGGCCGGCGGTATCAAAGTATCCCGCTTTATGATCATGATCAAGGAAGTGCGGCGTTACCTGAAAGAGCGGATTCATCCGCGTCAGGTCAACGTGGTAAAATACAACAAGAAAGAAGTAGAGGATGAAGTCGTTGGCGGCATCCTGGTATACTTCGGCATCTTCATTCTGATCTTCGTGATCTCGATGTTCATCGTGTCAACAGAGAAGAACATGGACTTCACGACAAGCTTCTGCTGTGTTTCCACGACGCTGAACAACAACGGAATCGAGATCAAGACGGTCGACTTTGGCGGTTATTTCAACTTCCATTGGTGGAGCCGCATCGTGTTTATCTTCGATATGCTATTCGGCCGTCTGGAGATCTTCCCGATCGTGCTGTTCTTCACCTGGCTGTTCACGCCGGTGCGCGATGTGTATAAGAAAGTACGGCATAAGGTGTAAATGTGACGCATGCCCTGGAGAATATTATCGGGGGAGCGGTTTTATAATAGGGATGTTAAAAGCCGGCGGAAACGCCGGCTTTTGTTTTGCGTCGCAGGAATTACGTGCTTTTGGTGCTGGTTTAATGGAGAAAGAGCCTTCTTCACCGGAACGGGAGGCATTTTCCACGAAAAAGCAAGAAAAATGGAGATATGAGACCGTTAGCAGTTGCTAACCAATGAGAAAATGCAATATTTTTGGAGATGTGAGAAAGATGAATGAGAAATACACGGCTTTCATGCAGAGTTAGCGGATGCTAACGATCTCATATCTCGAAAAATCTTGCAGAAATATTCAAAATGGGTTTGGCAAAACAGATGATGGTAGAAAAGGACCCTTCTGGCGTGGCCAGAAGGGTCCCAAGTAATATCTAGATGCAGAATTATTTCACATACACGACCATATCGGATTTCTTCTCCGGTACTGGCGGGTAATCGCAGTCGCGGTAGCCGAGGATGCAATTGCCGACACCGACGAGAGTATCCTTGAGGCCCCATTTCTTCAGCAGTTCCTTGCCCTCCGGGAATTCAAAGGTCTCTTTTGCACGGTGAATCCAGCAGGAGTCGACGTCAATCGCGTGTGCGGCGTTCATCAGGTTGCCCATGACGAGGACAGCATCGTAGAATGCGATCGGGCTGATCTCCGGATCATACAGGACGACAAGAACGGTTGGTGCACCGTAGAACGGATCCATGTCTTCCGGCATGTTACCGACTCTGCGGTTCAGTGCCATCAGAAGATCACGGGTCTCCTTGTCCTGTACTGCAACGATCTTGCAAGGCTGTTTGTTCATGCCGCTTGCTGCATAGACGCCTGCCTTCAGGATTTGCTCAAGTTCTTCATCTTTAATCTGGTCTGGTTTATACTTGCGGATACTCCTTCTTTCGATAAGGTCTTTAATTGTTTCCTGTGCCATTTGTTACTTCCTCCTTCAAATCATTTCTAAAATTCTATGTCATATATTTTGAGTGCGGATTTTATGCATCGTCATCCCCGATGATGCCTACCTTTTTCGCTGCGCTTTTCACTCGTGCGAACTCCAGTAGTTCTTTCAACTCATCGACGGAATAGGTGTAATCGGTATTACAGAAGTGACATTTCACTGTAATCGGCTGTGCGTCATCGATCATCGACTGAAGTTCCTGTTTGCCCAAAGCGATGAGACCGCGTGCAATGTGTTCTTTGGAGCAGCCGCAGAAGAAGCGGGTCTCCTGCTTATCCAGAATCTGAAGATCCATGTCGCCAAGCACAAGCTGCAGGATCTCTTCCGGACCCATGCCGTCTTCCATCATCTCAGTCACGGTGCGGATGCCGGATAGTTTCTGCTCGATGGCAGCGGCGAGGTCGTCATCAGCACCAGGCATCATTTGAATGATAAAGCCTCCGGCCTGCGCCACGGTATTTTCCGGGCTCATCAGAACGCCCAGGGCGACTGCACTCGGGGTCTGCTCGGATTTTGCAAAATAGTAGGTCAGATCCTCCGCCACTTCGCTGGTGCCGAGAGGAGTCTGGCTGACGTATGGCTCTTTAAGTCCAAGGTCCTTAATGACGGTCAGTGTGCCATAGCCGATCGCAGCACCGACATCCAGTTTGCCGGCGTAATTGGTCGGGATCAGGACCAGCGGATTATTCGCATAGCCTTTCACATTGCCTTTTGAATCGGCAGTGACAGTGAGCTGGCCGACCGGACCGTCGCCCTTCATGATAAGGGTGAGGACATCGTCATCTCCTTTCAGCATCGCTCCCATCATGGCGCCGACACTTAAGAGCCGGCCGAGCGCGGCTGTCACGACCGGACTGGTGTTGTGCCTCTGTCGGGCATATTCCACCATTTCTGTTGATCTGATTGCGAACGCTCTGACTTTTTCATCGGCCGCAACGGCCCTTAAAATGTAATCCATGATCACTCCTGATACGGCATGTTGTGCCGCAGATCTATTAACTGCATTATACCCGTTATTGCGTATTTACGCAAATTGCCGTATACTTTTTAGACCATGAAACTGACAATCCGAGGGACTATTAAGAGCATATCAAAGAAGAATCTGATCTTTCCGGGGATCGTGTTGATCATCATGATCCTTCTTCTTTTGCTGCTTCCGTTTCGGGATATGTTTGACCCGGAGACGGCCGGCACGCCGGAAGAAATCATGGCGCTGTATGAGAACAAAGCCGGCTATGTGCACGTCTCCGCAGATGATCTGAAATACAGCAACTACGATTACTACACAAGCTCCAGTCGCTACGCATCTTATTATTATATTCTGGATGAGAAGGATGGCCCATCCTGCATTTTCTTCCTGGTCACGCAGACAGATCGCGGCGGCCAGCCGGATGTGATCGAACATTTTGATGCAAAGGCGAAGTTTGTGACGAATGATGCGCATTACGAGACCTTCCTGGAGGGCTTTTCAAAAGATATCGGCTGGGATGCGGAAGCACTGAAGGAGATCAGCCACGGATTCGTGGTCAGCCAGTTCGATTACCGGCCGGGGCTTATGCAGGTTCTGGGAGTGCTGATCCTGGCGGTTTTGATCGTGTGCGCGGCCTACATCATTGCCAATCTCATTTTCCTGAAAGCACCGCATCTGCATCCGTCCTGCCGCAGGCTACGCAGATTTGGTCTGGATGGGGAGGACTTCACGGAGATCGACCGGGAGCTGGAAGATGCGCTGATCATCAGCGCCGGTCAGTTCCATGTGACGGAAAACTATCTGATCGTGATCGGCAGGCACAACCTGTGGATGATCCCGTTGTTCAATACGGTATGGGTCTACCGGTACGCAGGGTGGAACCCGTTTGTTAAGAAGAATAAACTGACGTATTCGCTGGTCATCGTGACGAGTCCGAAGGATAAGATCACGATCCGGGGGAATTCGCGTCATAGCACAGATATGCTGCTGCAGTTCCTGAAGAAGAACTTCATGCATATCACGGTAGGATACAGCGACGAGATCCGGGAGAAAGTAGAGAAGCTGATCTGACTATCCCCCTGGGGCGCTTCCCTTACACTTGCAATTATTGTAAAACAATATAAACTACAATTGGCCGGAACGGGACCCGAAGATTATATTCCGGTTTAGGAAGGAGATATTGTATGCACGATTTGAATTCTCATACTCATGAGCATTTTCATGACCACATCACAGCGTTTGAGAGTATGGACCAGGCTATCGCACTGATCTCTTATATGTACGAGCATAATAAGAGCCATGCGGAAGAATTGCACGAGATCTGCCACAAACTGGAGGCATCTGGCAAGAACGAGGCGGCTTTTATGGTGGATGATGCAGTGGACCATTTCCGTGAAGGAAATGCCCTCCTGGAGCTGGCACTGAAGGACCTGAAAACAAGAAATCAGGAATAAGGTCTGAAATGGTCTGAAATAAAACAACAGCCTGCAAAGAAGGAGAGTGGACGAGCAACATGTCTGCACATTCACAGGAAGAATTAAAACCGATCATCAACCGTCTGGCACGGGCGATCGGCCACTTGGAACACGTGAAGAAAATGGTGGAAGAAGGAAGGGATTGTGGGGAAATCCTGATCCAGCTTTCTGCGGTGGAATCTGCCATTAATTCCACTGGCGTGGAACTTCTGAAGGACCATATCGATCACGTGGTCGTAGATGCAGTGAAAGATGGAGATACCGAGGCGATCGAGGGATTGAAGATCGCGATCGAGCGGTACATCAGATAGGAGAATCATTATGTGTTTATCAACAGTCATGCTTGAGAAGAACGGCAGCCAGGAAAAGGTCTGCGAATACGTGAGCAATGTCAAGACCGATGGGAAAAAGATCACCCTGACAGATGTCATGGGTAATGACACCTGCGTGGAAGGAACGATCCTGTCCATGGATCTCGTCAAAAACCTGATCATTGTTAAGGCCTGAAAGCCTTTTTCTTGTAATATTTTTCACTAGCCTATAACAAATCAAACATTGTTCAGAAAATAGAACCACCCGGGAGGGGGGTTCTTCTTGATTTTTGTATACAATCTGATTAAAATTACAATAGATTTATATATTTTTTATAAATATTTGTTATTTATATAACGAGGAAATGAAATGGCATACATAATTGCGTTTGCGGGAAAAGGCGGAACAGGCAAGACAACGATCACCGGAATGATGATCGATTGGCTCTGCAAAGCCGGAAAAGGCCCGGTTTTAGCGGTTGACGCGGATGCAAATTCCAATCTGAATGAGGTGCTGGGCGTGGAAGTGGAAACCACCCTGGGGGATATCCGGGAGATCATCGCGGAGTCTGATATGGATGACAATACGCCAATTCCGCCGAGCATGAGCAAAAAAGAATACCTGGACTATAAATTCAATTCGGCTGTCGTGGAGGATGATGATTTCGATCTGCTGGTCATGGGAAGAACGCAGGGCAAGGGCTGCTACTGCTTTGTCAACGATCTGCTTTCTGCTCAGCTAAGAAAAATGCAAGGCAATTATAAATATATGGTGGTTGATAACGAAGCGGGCATGGAGCATATCTCCCGTGGCGTACTGCCATCCTGCAATCTGATCATCCTCGTATCGGACTGCTCGCGCAGGGGCATTCAGGCCGTTGGCCGTATCGCGGAGCTCTGCGGTGAGATGAAGTTGGGACAGGATCGCATCGTGCTGATCGTGAACCGTGCTCCGAACGGTGAACTGAACGAGGGCATTAAAGAAGAGATTGAGAAATACGGACTGGATCTGGTGGGCGTGGTCCCGCAGGATCAGGAAGTCTATGAATATGACTGCGACGGACGTCCGACTGTTAAATTGGGAGATGACAATCCGGCGCGCGCAGCAGTTAATAAGATTGCGGAAAAACTCTTTGCCTGAATGAAACTGAAGGCAGAGGAATTCTGCAACTGTGATCGTCCGAAATCTGCGGTATGCAGTTTTCATAAACATTACAATACTTTTATCACGTTAGGAGGGATAATGTATGGCTTTCAAAAGAAGCCCGCAGACGTTCAGCGCTTCAATCAATGAAGTGGTGATCGGTACCGGGGAAAAAGCAGTGACATTGGGCGGCGCAAACACGTTCCCACTGTACACGTTTGACGGTGAAGCAAAAAACAAAGTGGCAATTGGCGTGGAGATCACGGATGCCGGTGTGGACATGACCATCCCGGGCATGGCTGAATATTATGCCGGATGTGAAACGATCGGCCAGTTCGCAAAAAAAGCAAGTGAAATGCCAGGAGCAGACTTTGTTGTCCTGACCCTGGAAGGCGCAGATCCGAACGGCGAAAACAAGCCGGTGGAGGATTGTGTCGCAATCGCAAAAGAAGTTGCAGATAGCATTGACTGTCCTCTGGCAGTTGTTGGCTGCAAGAACATCGAAAAAGATACCCAGCTGTTTGAAAAGATCGCGGAAGCTCTGACAGGGAAGAACGTCCTGTTTGTTTCTGCTCGTGAAGAAGATTACAAGGGCATCGTTGCAGCAGCGATCATGGCTTATAAGCAGAAGGTCTCTGCTGAAAGCGCGGTCGATATCAACCTTGCAAAACAGCTGAACGTGCTGATTTCCCAAATGGGCATTCAGCCGGAAAACTATGTCATGAACGTCGGCAGCGCAGCTGCTGGCTATGGCTATGAATACGTTGCATCGACCTTGGACCGTGTCCGTGCGGCAGCACTGGAGCAGAACGATGCAATGCTGCAGATGCCGATCATCACCCCGGTCGCTTCGGAAGCATGGGCAGTGAAAGAAGCTGTCGTATCCGAAGAGGACTTCCCGGAATGGGGCCCGCGGGAAGAGCGGGGAATCGAAATGGAAGTTTCCACCGCTGCTTCCGTCATCGCAGGCGGCGCCGATGCAGTGATCTTAAGACATCCGAAGAGCGTGGATACGATCTCCCGTCTTGTCGCTGCATTGATGTGAGAAAGGGGGCGAGATCATGGCATTAAAAGGTATTGATATTTTCAAACTCACACCAAAGACAAACTGCAAGGAGTGCGGCAACCCGACCTGTATGGCATTCGCAATGAAGGTCGCGCAGGGTGCTGTTTCCATCGAGCAGTGTCCACATATGTCGGATGAAGCAAAAGCACAGCTCTCTGAAGCAACCGCTCCTCCGATGAAATCCGTGAAGGTCGGCGCTGGCGACTGTGAGCATAGTTTAGGCGGAGAAACGGTCCTCTTCCGTCATGACAAGACGTTCGTATCCCGTAACCTGTTTGCAGTGAATGTCTGCGAGGGATGCGTGGACGGCATGCTTCCGGAGATCGCAAAAGTCGATTATGAGCGTATCGGCGAGCGGATGTATGTGGAAGCTCTGAACCTGAAATATACGGACAAAGAATCTTACCTGGGTCTGATCGGGAAGACCAAAGGACAGGGAAGACTCTTGATCTTAGATGTCAAGGATGCAGATGCTGCAAAAGCTGCACTGGATCTTTGCAAAGACGAGAAGCCGATCCTGAACGGAGCTACTCCGGAAAACTATACAGAGATGGTCGGGATCGCAAAGGATGCAGGCGTGGTGCTGGGCGTTTCCGCACCAGATCTGGATTCGTTGTATGATACGGTCGCTGCTATTGAGGGACTCGGCTACAAAGAGCTGATCCTCGACGTGACGGGCGGGAGCATTAAGGAAGCGTATGCAAACGCGATCCAGGTGCGTCGTGCCGCTCTGAAGAATCAGGATCGTACCTTCGGTTATCCATCTATCGTGAACGTGGCAAAAGTGGCACCGAACGACGTCGCAATGCAGACCGCCCTCGCTTCCATGTTCGTGATCAAATATGGTTCCATCATTATTATGGACAGCATGACTTACGCACAGGCTCTTCCGCTTTACGGACTCCGCCAGAACATCTATACAGATCCGCAGAAGCCGATGAAAGTAGAGCCGGGCATCTACCCGCTGAACGGCGCAGATGAGAACAGCGTATGTGTCACCACGGTTGACTTCGCTCTGACTTACTTCGTCGTATCCGGCGAACTGGAGAGAAGCGGCGTGCCGTGTAACTTCCTGATCTCGGATGCTGGCGGTTATTCCGTGCTGACTGCTTGGGCAGCCGGAAAATTCTCCGCAGGCACCATCTCCAAGTTCATCAAAGAGTATGACATTGAAAATAAGATCAAGAACCGTACTCTGATCATCCCGGGTAAAGCGGCTGTCCTGAAAGGTGAATTACAAGAGAAACTTCCAGGCTGGACGATCGTTGTAGCACCGAATGACGCAACTGGTCTGGTGAAATTTATGAAAGATTTCAAGTAGGAGGTTAGCATGGGGAAATTCGTGATCATTGGTGAAAGAATTCACTGTATTTCACCGGTAATTAAGAAGGCAATGGAGGAAATGGACCCTGGTCCGATCCTTCAGAGAGCCAAAGAGCAGATCGATGCAGGTGCAACCTATCTGGATGTCAACATCGGACCGGCTGAAAAGAACGGCGAAGAGCTGATGAAATGGGCGGTTACGACGATCCAGTCAGAATTTGATAACGTTCCGCTTTGCCTGGATACGGCAAACCGGAAAGCAATCGAGGCCGGCATTTCTGTTTACAACCGCGCAAAGGGCAAACCGATCGTCAACTCTGCAGATGCAGGCGACCGTATCGAGAACATCGATCTGGCAGCAGCCAACGATGCCATTGTCATTGCACTTTGCTCCAAGGCAGGCGTTCCATCGGACAATGATGAGCGCATGATGTACTGCCAGGAGATGCTGGAACGCGGCATGGAGCTGGGAATGGATCCGACCGAAGATATGTGGTTCGATCCGCTGTTCCTTGTTATTAAGGGAATGCAGGATAAGCAGATGGATGTGCTGGGATTCATCCAGCAGCTGAGTGACATGGGATTCAAATCCACCGGCGGTCTTTCGAATGTTTCCAACATGACGCCGAAGGATATCCGCCCGATCTTAGACAGCACGACTGTGGCAATGGCAATGTACTGCGGTCTTACCAGCGCGATCGTGAATCCATGCGACCGCCGCTTGGTCGAGACGATCAAATCAGCGGATATTATCAAGAACAATGCGCTGTATGCGGATTCGTTCCTGGAGATCTAAGTAGTGATATTGCGGGCCGCCCGGTCAGCGGCCTGTGCAAATAATGGAGGGATAAAAAATGAGCGTATTAACAGATCTGATTTATGGTGGCAGCGATGCCGTTATCGGCCTTACAGAAGGGGCTGTCAATGACGCGATCGCAAAATATGGTCCGGACAAAGAAATTGCTTTTCCGGATACCGCATATTTCTTCCCGACGATCTATGCCGCAACCGGCGTGAAGGTTGAGACACTCGGAACCCTTCCGGCATGTGTGGACGTGATGAAATCACTCGTGACACATGAGGAAGACCTGGGTGCAGCACTGAATGCAGGCCTTGCAACTGCAGTTGGAGCAGAGATCATCGAGGGACTGAAGTATTTAGATGGCGCACAGCCATATGCTGAAGAGAGCGGCATCGGATTCGTTCCGGATCCGATCATCCGTAGCCTTGGCGTTCCGTTGGTAACCGGCGATATCCCGGGCGTTGCTGTTGTTCTTGGTTCTACCGATAAACCGGAAGAGGCAGCAGCTGTTGTAAAAGATTATCAGGACAAAGGCCTTATGACCTTCCTGGTCGGCGACATCATTGAGCAGGTACTCGGCGCTGGCGTCAAAGCTGGTCTGGAGTATCGTGTCGTTCCTCTGGGACATGATGTCACATCTGTAATTCACGTTGTTACCGTTGCAATCCGTGCAGCCCTGATCTTTGGTGATGTGAAGCCTGGCGATCTCGCAGGACTTCTTACCTACACGAAGGACAGAGTTCCGGCATTCGTCAACACCTTTGGTGCAATCGACAGTGTTGTCGTTTCCGCTGGCGCTGGGGCTATCGCACTGGGCTTCCCGGTAGTGGTTGATATCGACCTTGCTGAGAATCAGGTTCCTGGTGCACTCGAGTCTGTATGTGATCATACACAGACCGTTGCAAAATCTCTGGAACTGCGCAACATCAAAGTCAAAGCAAAAGCCGTACAGCTTCCTGTCAGTTTTGCGGCTGCTTTTGAAGGCGAGATCATCCGTAAGAATGATACCTATGCAGAATTTGATTCCGATCATGATATCACTGCGGAGCTCGTTACCAACAAGGCAATGGACGAAGTGGAAGATCATAAGATCATGATCGATGGTCCGGACATTCCGGAAGATGCAACAGATCTGGTCAGACTGCCGCTGTGTACCGTTGTTGACGTAGCAGGCGCTAAAATGCAGCCAGACTTCGAGTCCGTTATTGAACGTAAGATCCATGCATGGTTCAACTACATGGAAGGCGTTATGCATACCGGACAGAGAAACCTGTTCCGTATCCGTATCAGCAAAGAGGCTTATGGCGCAGGCTTACGTCTGAAAGATTTCGGCGAAGTCCTTTATGCTATGATCAAAGATGAGTTTGGTCAGGTCGTCGACAAATGCCAGGTGACCTTCATCACAGACGCTGATAAGGCAAAGGCATTCCTGGATGATGTGGCAATGCCGCGTTACCGCAAGAGAGATGATCGTCTTGCAAACCTGACGGATGAGAGTGTAAACGAGTTCTACACCTGCATCCTCTGCCAGAGTTTCTCACCGGCACACTGCTGCGTGGTCACTCCGGAAAGACTGGGTCTCTGCGGTGCTGTGTCATGGCTGGATGCAAAGGCAACCTTCGAACTTTCCCCGACTGGTCCATCCCAGCCAATCCCGAAGGAAGGCCTCATTGATGAGAGACTTGGCAAGTACACGAAAGTCAACGAGACAGTGGCAGAAGCAACACACGGTGCAATCCAGAACGTCACGCTGTACTCGCTGATCGAAGACCCGATGACAAGCTGTGGATGCTTCGAGTGTATCTGCGGTATCGAGCCGATGAGCAACGGTGTTGTCATCGTCAACCGTGAGTACGCAGGCATGACCCCGACAGGCATGACCTTCGGCGAGCTTGCTTCCATGACCGGTGGCGGCGTACAGACTCCGGGCTTCATGGGACATGGACGTCAGTTCATTTCTTCCAAGAAGTTCATCAGCGCTGAGGGCGGCATTGCAAGAATCGTATGGATGCCGAAGGAGCTGAAGGATGACGTTGCAACCCGTCTGAATAAGACTGCAAAAGAAGTCCTTGGTATTGACAATTTCACCGATATGATCGGCGATGAGACAGTCGCAACAGAACCGGATGAGTTATATGCATTCCTTGAAGAAAAAGGACATCCGGCACTGACCATGGAACCAATTATGTAATCCAATAGAAAACGCGGGGTCCTGGCATCAGGACCCCCTTTTCTTTGCAAGGAAGGCACGATATGCGATATGAAATGATCCGCGAGATCTTTAATAAATGCTCCGGCAATCAGATGCGGGATGTATTTGTTTCCACGGTGGAGACAGACGATCCGGAAGCATATGTGAAGGATCTGCTGAAGGGCAAGGAAGTGTCAATCTGGAAAGATGTGCTTCCGGACGGGTCCGTTCAGTTTGATGTGGAGATTGCAGGATTGAAACAGCGATTTAGTTTTACTGAGGATTAAGATGGCAACAATCGTTTTTAAAATTGAAAATGGCAACGATGTAAAGGTGCTTGCGGAGCCGGGCACAATTCTTTTGGACCTGATGAAGGAGTATGATATATCCATTGACGCACCATGCTCCGGCAACGGAACATGCGGCAAGTGCCATGTGCGTGTAATCGCGGGCAGCGTGGATATGGATCGGATGCATAGCCTGCCGGACGAGGACTATGATGACCAGTGGCGGCTTGCATGCCAGTCGAAGGTGGTCTCGGATGCAACGATCTGGGTGCCTGCTGAGGCAGCAGCATTCCGCTCTGATATCCGTACCGCGGACATTAGCAGTCCGGAAGAACTCAAACGTTACGAGGACGCGATCGGGCAGATCTTTTCGGCAGGCATTGTAAGAGGCGTAGTAACGGACGAGTCGTTTGCAAATGGCTGTGTTGGGATTGCGATCGATATCGGTACGACTACCTGCACGGCTGCAATGCTGGACCTTTCAACCGGAACTGTTTTAGGGAAGAGCAGCATGGGTAACGGACAGATCCGTTATGGTGCTGACGTCATAAACCGGATCATCCAGCAGTCAAAAGAAGGCGGCGTGGAAAAACTGCAGAAAGCTGTCCGCGAGGAAACGATCCTTCCAATGATCGAAGAACTGCTGAAGGAAAGCGGAAAAAGCGAGGATCAGATTGTACGGTATGTGATCGCCGGCAATACGACGATGGAGCATCTGTTCCTCGGCGCGGACGGGCAGTCGATCCGTCTGGAACCGTATGTGCCGGAATTTCTTCAGAGAGAAGGCGATACCATCGTAAGCTGTGGCCTTCCAGGGAAAACGGATGGAAAAGTCATTTTCGCACCGAATGTCGGGAGCTATGTCGGCGGCGACATAACAGCTGGCGCACTGGATTCCATGATCTGGAATTCAGAGGAATTGAGCCTGTTTATCGATCTGGGAACAAATGGCGAATTGGTCTTTGGCAACAGCGATTATCTGCTGACCTGTGCCTGCAGCGCGGGACCAGCATTTGAAGGCGGAGATATTTCCTGCGGCATGCGTGCGACGACTGGAGCTATTGACAGTGTGGAATTAGAGGATGGCACGTTTGAGCCTAAATATTCCATTATTGGAGGAAACTCTGACGGCATGGGTGGCCGCGGTTCAGAGAATGTGGATGCGGTGAAGCCGAAGGGCCTATGCGGAAGCGGTCTCATCTCCATTATCAGTGAATTGTTCAGGACCGGTGCCATCAATGCAAAAGGAAAGTTCACGGGCACCGGTGAGCGGATCCGCTATGATGAAGAGATCGGATGTGGCGAATACATTGTTGCAACGGAAGAAGAAAGCGCGACTGGCGTCGAGTTGACACTGACCGAATCAGACCTGGATAATTTCATCCGGGCCAAGGGTGCTATTTTCTCCGCTATACAGACAATGCTGAAATCACTGGACATGGATATCGACTGTATTGAAAAAGTGATCATTGCGGGAGGGATCGGCTCCGGAATAGATATTGCCAAAGCAATCTCGATCGGCATGCTGCCGAAGATCCCGCTGGAGAAATACAGTTACATTGGAAACTCGTCCCTGACCGGGGCCTGCGCGATGCTGCTCTCGGACGAGGCAGAGCAGGAAGTGTTTGATATCGCAAACAATATGACATACATCGAACTGTCCACATATCCGGGATATATGGATGAACTGCTGGCAGCGTGTTTTCTTCCGCATACAGACGCAACGCTGTTTGATTAAAGGAGCCGGCATGGAAGTCGTGAATAATAAAACCGAAAATCCGATCCGGATCTATCAGGAAAAGTTCCGCAAGATCGATCCGGAGCAGGCATCGAAACGATGCAACTGCGCGTATACAGATGGCAGGTTTACGCTGCCGCTGATGAACCGCGTGGTGACGCTCACGTTTCCGAAGATGGAAACGTTTTATGAAGACGGCTCGAAGACATCGGATGCGGTGCGGATTCTTCTGGCACGGTATGTGATGGAGGGCGTGGCGGCTCTCAGTAACGGGAAGATGTATTCCTATCCGGAGATGCCGTGGGGTCAGGTTTACGAGACGCAGTTCCGTGGACGCTGCATAAACCGCATGGCAGGGACATATGGCCATAATCTGGAAGGATTTGATAAAGGCATGGAGGCAATCGACGCAAAAAAAGCGCTTATGGATAATGGAAGATTTGCCAGTGGTGCAGACCGTGCGTATGACATTGCTTTTCTGCCGGATCTGACGATCCGTGCCCTGATCTGGGCAGCGGACGACGAGTTCGCGGCAACGGGTCAGATCCTGTTTTCAGACAATTTCCCATTGGCTTTTACGGCGGAAGATATGGCCGTTGTAGGGGATGTTTTTCTGAATGCAATGAAAGGGAAATGGTAATTTTGGTTTTTTCCAGTACATTGCTTTACATTTATTGACACCATTTTTTTCAGGTGCTATATTCGGTTAGTGGGTGATAACCCAATAGCATTATATTTTTACGGAGGAAAGGAACAATGGCAAAAGGAACAGTGAAGTGGTTCAACAATCAGAAGGGCTACGGATTCATCTGCGATGAGGAAGGCAAAGATATTTTCGTTCATTATACAGGGCTGAATATGGAAGGCTATAAGACTTTGGACGAAGGCGCAGCAGTGGAATTTGAAGTTGTGCAGGGAGAGAAAGGACCACAGGCTGTTAACGTTACAAAACTGTAAATGTCGAACAGATCGTTCACAAAAGTTTGAGCTGCCGCATAGAGCGACGGCTCTTTTTTTTTGTGTTTTGGATTTCGTGGATGATACAGATTAATTCATCGTCTGTGTGGCGGTGACATATTGTGTGCCCGGCACCGGAAGGTCGCCGGTCTTAGCTTTCAGAAGCTGGGAGACGGTTACGAGCTGATAGCCCTGATCGATCAGCCACGGAACGATCTTTTCTACGGCTTCAGCGCTGGATCCATAGATATTATGCATGAGAATGATATCGCCGTCTTCGATATTGTTCTTGATGACGGAGATAACGGAATCCGCATCCCGTGTGTACCAGTCACGTGTATCCAGACTCCAGTAATAGAGTGCCATGTTTTCTTCTGCGCAGGTCTCCCGAATCAGATCCGTCGTCGAGCCGCCCGGGGAACGGAAACTGACCGGACGTACACCGCCGGCCTCCTCGATCGCATCGTTTGCTTTGACGATATCCTCCCGTGTCACGGAGTCACCCATATGAGAATGATCATAAGTATGATTTCCGACTTCATGTCCTTCGTCGACCATCCGTTTGATCCGGTCCGAATAGGAGGATGCGCGGTCACCCAGTTGGAAGAAAGTTGCATGACCGCCATATTGTGCGAACGTGTCCAGAATGCGGGTCGTGATATCGGAGCCTTCCGGCCCGTCATCAAAAGTAAGCGCCACCATCGGTGCGTTCACATCGATCCCGCGCATGTCGACCGGGCGGGAAACCCTTGCCGTGCGGGTCTCGGTCCATGAAGAAAAAGTATCGTTATCGATGTAACTGCGAAGAGAGAAGTAGTATGGCGTGCGCTCCTCCAGGTTTTCGATCTGATAGGTATAATTCCCGGTCCCTTCGTCTACGACGAGGTCAGAGAGAGCCAGCTGGATCGTATCTGCGTCACTCAGATTATCGCTAGTGCCAAAGCGCAGTTCATATCCAGCCACGTTTTGTGTGTCGGCCCACGAGAAAGTCAGGGAATCCTGGATCTCTGTCCAGAAGGAAAGTTCTGTCACGGCAGCCGGAAGCGTATAAGCGCGGATGGAAACGCCATTCGAACGGCGCTGTTTTTTTCCTTCGCCCTTAACGGTCCGTACTTTGTATTCATATTCCGTTGCGGAGTTTAATTCAACGATCGTTGCCGAAGGCGTACTATCTGCGCTGACAGTCTTGACGACGGTAAAGGAACCCTCCGGCGATTTCTGCAGCACCTCGTAAGAAGCATTTTTGACTTTGTTATCCCAGGTGATGGTCTGCGTGGTTTCCGTGGAGGTGATCTTCACATTGGCAGCTTCTTTCACGCCGCCGGCAGCAGTCAGCAGGATAATGATGAGCGCAGCAAGGACAGCTGCCCCGATAATGATAAATGGAAGCCGGAGTTTTTTTCTCTTTCTCCGTTTTGAAGATGCTTTACGGTAGGCTGACAGATCCAGACGCTGCGTCTGCTGCAGGGAAGGACGTGATGAACGGGCCTGTGCCTGGCGGGTCTGTGTCTGTCTGGATTGCGTCTGCCTGGATCGTGGTGAATGCGTCTGCTGCGCCCGTGGTGTGCGGGACTGCGGTTGACGTGTCTGTGACTGGCGGGCCTGCGATTGCCGGGATTGCGTACTGCGCTGCTGTGTCTTCTGACGGGAAGAACTCTTACGGGCACCGCTTCTGACAGACTGTGCCTTACGGGCCATCCGTTCTTCATGGTAAGAAGTCTCTTCCGGGAAGAGGTCATCAGTGCCATAGGAATCCCAGTCCAGACGTTGGGTATCTTCCAAAGGGATGGTGTAAGGAGCTTCCTGGTCGATGCGCTGTGTCTGCGTATCACCGACCGGTATCTTTGGGGTATCCGCATCCAGATAGATCTGGCGGACTTTCTGCGAAACAGGAGCAGAAGAAGAGACGCGGGAAACGTGTTCGTCTCGCCGGTCTGTATTCCGTGTTCGGGTATTCGAGTTGCGGACTCTTTTCTGTGGTCTTCGCTCCATTTATGATTGCTTTACATTCATGCGATATGCAGGATCGCGATCGCAAGGTTGACATATAACAGCAGGGACAGTGCGTCCACAATGGTCGTGATGAACGGGCTCGACATCACGGCCGGGTCGAAGCCGATCTTGCTGGCCAGCATCGGAAGTACGCACCCGATGAACTTTGCGACCACAACGGCGCAGAGCAGAGCCAGGGAAACAACCATGATGATCAGGACAGTTCCCTGATGCAGGATCAGCATCTTTATGAAGTTCACGATGGCCAGCGAGATGCCGCACAGCACACCGACGCGAAGCTCTTTCCAGATGACTTTAAAGAGATCGCGGAATTCCACGTCCTCCAAAGAGAGGGCACGGATGATGGTAACGGATGCCTGTCCGCCGCAGTTGCCGCCGGTGTCCATGAGCATCGGGATCGCTGCAGAAAGGACGATGGAAACATCCAGGACGCTTTCAAATCTTGTTATGATCAGCGAGGTAAAAGTAGCAGAAACCATCAATATGAGGAGCCATGGGATACGGGCCAGATAGGTCTGCCAGACACTGGTCTGGAAATATGGCTTATCACCAGGACGGATAGCTGCCATCTTCTCGATATCCTCGGTAGCCTCTTCTTCCATGACATCCATTGCGTCGTCGATGGTGACGATACCGACCAAACGGTTTTCATCGTCTACGACCGGCATGGCCAGAAGATTATACTTGCTGAACATCTGCGCCACATCCTCTTTATCAGTATGGGTGTGTACAGAAATAATATTAGTTTCCATGATGTCGCCGATCACAGCGGTTTCCTCGGAAAGCAGGAGGTCTTTTGCTGTGACCAGACCAATCAGGGTCCTGTTATTGTCGGTCACATAACAGGTGTAGATGGTCTCCTTATCTACGCCGGTACGGCGGATCCGGGTCAGGGCTTCCGCAACGGTCATCGCCTTGCGCAGGCTCACGTACTCCACCGTCATCAGGCTGCCGGCGGAATCATCCGGATACTGCAGGATCTTGTTGATCATGGCGCGGGTATCCGCATCGGTGTTCGCAAGGATCCTCTTGACCACGTTGGCAGGCATTTCGTCGACCAGGTCGGCAGCATCATCGACATAGAGCTCATCCATGATGCTTCGGATCTCGGAATCGGAGAACCCCTGGATCAGGTGGGTCTGGAGATCGGTCTCCATCTCGACAAAGGTATCAGCGGCTAACTCTTTCGGGAGCAGCCGGAACAGGACAGGAGAGCGGTCTTTCGGAAATTCGTCAAATAACGCGGCGATATCCGCGGGGTTCATCTCGACAAACAATTCTCTTATTTTCGCAAATTTTTTCTCTTCCAGAAGAGAGAGGATCTCTTCTTCGGTCGGGACCAGAACGGCATCCATTTCGAAGACCTCCTTTCCTGTAAATTGTTCAACAAAAAAAGGCGTGAAGTTGTTTTTCACACGTTTAATAATAAAGGAATCGTCTTGAAAAAACAATATAAAAAGTGTAATATATATAATCATACACTAATTCGTTAAAGTGTGAATATGTAAATAAATAATTGAAAGGAGAACAATTATGGGACTTTTAAGTGCAGCTTTAGGCGCGTTAGGGGGAACTCTGGCCGACACATGGAAAGACTGGTTTTACTGTGAGGCATTAGACAAAGATACCCTTATGGTCAAAGGCGAGAAGATGATCGGCAACCGTTCTTCAAATAGAAAAGGAAATGACAACATCATTTCGAACGGATCCGGCATCGTTGTTGCTGACGGACAGTGCATGATCATTGTTGATCAGGGCAAGGTCGTTGAGATCTGTGCAGAGCCGGGTGAATTCACCTATGATACCTCCACAGAACCTAGCCTTTTCACAGGCAGCCTTGGCGAGTCGATCAAGCAGACATTCCTTCTGCTTGGCAAACGTATCGGCTACGGCGGAGATACCGGACATGATCAGAGAGTTTACTATTTCAATACAAAGGAACTCATTGATAACAAGTTTGGTACACCGAATCCGATCCCGTTCCGTGTAGTTGATTCCAAGATCGGTCTGGATCTGGATGTTTCCATCCGCTGCTCGGGTGTTTACTCCTACAAGATCGTTGACCCGATCCGTTTCTACACAAACGTTGCAGGAAACGTATCCGATGTTTACAAGAGAAGCCAGCTGGATGAGCAATTGAAGACAGAATTCATCAGCGCACTGCAGCCGGCATTCGGACAGCTCTCCGCACTGCAGCTTCGTCCGAACGAGATCGTAACACATAACAAAGAATTAGAGCAGGCTATGAACCAGCAACTGTCCGATCAGTGGGCAGACCTTCGTGGTCTTCAGGTTGTTTCTGTTGCTCTCGGCAGCGTCACGCTTCCGGAAGAGGATCAGGAACTCATCAAACAGACCCAGCGTGGTGCAGCTCTCTCCAATCCGAACCTGGCAGCAGGCGTTATGGCTGGTGCTACAGCAAACGCAATGGAGAATGCAGCAAAGAACGAAGGCGGCGCCATGAATGGTTTAGTTGGTGTTGGCATGGCTATGAACACCGGTGGCAATACCGTTGCAAGCCTCTTCCAGCAGGGCCAGGCACAGCAGCAGGCAGCAGCTCCGGCAGCAGCTGCAGCAACATGGACCTGTCCGGAATGCGGACAGCCGGCAACAGGTAATTTCTGCGCAAACTGCGGCGCAAAGAAACCGGAACAGCCGGCAGGCGGATTCTGCCCGAACTGCGGAACAGCAGTGGCACCTGGTTCCAAATTCTGCGCAAACTGCGGACATCAGTTACAGTAAACACGTCAGTTGATATGAATTGGCTGCAGCAATCCCTTCGCGGGGTTGCTGCAACCATCTTTTCTACGTAGGAGATAATTATGGCAGATATACAGGAATATAAATGCCCTAATTGCGGAGGAATCCTGACGTTTGACAGCGGCACACAGAAGATGAAGTGTCCGTACTGTGATTCCGAGATCGATGTACAGGCGCTGGCGGATTATGACAGCGGCCTGAACAATTTCTCGGAAAAAGATGAAATACGATGGGAAACTCCGGGAAATGTATGGCATGAAGGCGAGACCGAAGGGATGCGGATCTACGTATGTAAATCCTGCGGCGGACAGATCGTCGGAGATGAGAATCTGGGATCGACAGCCTGCCCGTTCTGCGGCAACCCGGTCGTTTTAATGGGGCAGTTTTCAGGTGACCTGAAGCCGGATTATGTCATACCTTTTAAACTGGATAAAGAAGCAGCAAAGCAGGCGTATCTGAATCATCTGGGAGGCAGGAAACTGCTCCCGAGCCAGTTCCGCGATAAGAATCATATTGATGAGATCAAAGGCCTGTATGTGCCGTTCTGGGTATTCGATACCGAAGCCGACGGCCGCGCACAGTTCGTAGGCACCCGTATGCGGGTATGGTCCGATGGCCGGAATCAGTATAATGAGACACAGTATTTTGATGTGTACCGTGAGGCGCATATGGATTTTGCGAATCTCCCGGTGGATGGTTCCTCCAAGATGCCGAACGATCTGATGGAATCCCTGGAACCGTTTTATTTTTCCGAGGCAGTGGACTTCCAGACGGCGTATCTTTCCGGATACCTGACAGACCGTTACGACATGCAGGCGGAAGACTGCATCCCGCGTGTGAATGAGCGTGTGAAACAGACGACTTTTGATGCGATCGCCAGCACCGTGCAGGGCTATCAGACCGTGGCTTTCCAGGGCGGCGATGTCAAGACGGAGCAGGGCGAGATCAAGTACGCGATGTATCCGGTCTGGATCTTAAATACAACATTCCGTGGAGAGCACTATCTGTTCGCAATGAACGGACAGACAGGCAAGATGGTC
>JAFZKG010000151.1 GCA_017553695.1 Lachnospiraceae bacterium | reverse complement strand
TACCGGTCGTCTTCATGCAGCCGAACCTTCTGGTCAACAAACAGGGCAGAAGATTCATCAACGAAGAGATGATGCAGAACACGACCTTCACGGGCAATGCAATCCAGATCCAGAAGGGCGCGATCGGATACTCCATTATCGACAGCAACATCATCAAGACCTACAAGAAGAAAGGTCTCGACGTTGTCAACTTCGTGCATCACGTAGATAACATCGATGATTTCGAGCAGGCTTGCAAGGATATCGTGAACGATCCGGCTAACCCGGACGTTGTCATCGCTGACACACTGGAAGAACTGGCTGAGAAATGCGGTATCGAGGATGTCGATCAGTTCCTTGAGACCGTGGAAGAGTACAACGATATGTGCGAGAGCCAGGATACGCTGTTCTACAAACCTTCCAAGTACATGAAGCCGATCAAGAAGGGGCCGTTCTATGCAGGCTGCTTCCGTCCGTCAGGTTATGGTACTTTAGGCGGAATCAAGATCAACGACAACTGCGAAGTCATGGATGATGACTGGAATGTCATTCCTGGATTCTATGCAGCAGGCACCGACACCTGTACGATCTACGGCGACAGCTACATGTTCCTGCTTCCGGGCAATACCATGGGATACTGCCTCAACACAGGCCGTTTCGCAGGACAGAATGCTGCAGAATACTGTGACGAAGACTGATCCGATCAACCGATCATAAGTAAAACAAAGGAGCAAGGCCGGTCTTGAGAAAAGGCTGGCCTTGTGTCACAATACTGACAGAAAAAAGAAACCCGTTAATCGATAAAATGAGGAAATACTATGGCAGAAGTGAAATTGACAATTGACGGTTATCCGATCACCGCTGATGAGAATAAGACGGTGCTGGAAGCAGCGCTGGACAACGGGATCTACATCCCGCATCTCTGCTACCATGAGGATCTGCATCCGAATGGGGGCTGTCGTCTGTGCGTTGTGAAACAGGAGGGTGTGGATGGCGTGATCACGTCCTGCTCGACGAAAGTAAAAGAAGGAATGGTCATAAATACCAAGGATGAGCTTGCGGAGAAGATCCGGAAATTATCCTGTGACTTTATGTTCAAGACGCATCCGAGTGAGTGTACCGGCTGCCCGAAATACGGAAAATGCCAGCTCGCTTCCATTTCCCAGTACGTCGGAGATACCGGGCGGAATCTGAGGGAAATGAAAATCCGCGCATCTCTGGATGAATCCAATCCGTTGATGCTGCATGAAATGTACCGCTGCATCCTCTGCGGCCGGTGTGTTCGTGCCTGCGGAGAACTGCGGGGCGTTTCGGCTCTGAAGTTCGCGAAAGTGGATGGCCGGATGCGTGTTGTGATCGACGGAGATTCTCTGGCAAAGGCAGACTGCCGGTTCTGCGGCGCCTGCGTGGAAGTCTGTCCGACCGGATCCATCCGGGATAAAGTCGGCGTCTTCCGGGATGACCTCCCGAGAGATCTTTCCCTGGTCCCTTGCCGCGGGGAGTGCCCGGCGCATATCGATATCCCGGCTTACCTGCGCGCTGTGAACGAAGGAGACTGCGACAAAGCAATTGCCATCATCCGGGAGAAAGTTCCATTCCCGCACGCACTTGGTCTTGTCTGTAACAACCGCTGCGAGGACGGATGCAAGCATAAGGACCTGAACAGTCCGATCTCCATCCGAAACATCAAACGGTTTGCGGCAGAGCATGATGAAACACAGAGCTGGAAAGAGCAGTACCTGAAAGTGGCAGACCGCAGCGGAAAGAAAGTTGCCGTGATCGGCGGCGGCGCCTGCGGACTGACGGCCGCTTATTACCTGAATAAAAAAGGACATGACGTAACGGTATTTGAATCCAAGAATATCCCGGGCGGACATATGACAAGCGGCATGCCGGAATACCGGATCCCGACAAAGGCCGTTCTGGATGAGATCAAAGTGATCGAGGATTCGGGCGTGAAGATCATCTGTGATCACCCGGTCAGCAACGCAGCTGAACTGAAGAAGGAATACGATGCCGTACTGGTCGCGATCGGAACGAGTGTCGGAAAGAAACTGACCTATCTTCCGGGAGCAGATCTTCCGCAGGTCTATTCTGCACTGGAGATCCTGCAGGCACAGCGCCTTGGCAAAGAAATCGACCTTGGTGATACCGTGAATATCATCGGCGGCGGAAATGTTGCCTTTGACGTGGCCGGAACCGCGATCCGCATGGGCAAGACGGTCAACGTTGTCTGTCTGGAAAAAGATGCCAGCCAGGCTTCTCCGGAAGAAAGAGACGCCGCTCTGGCAGAGGGGACAAACCTGTTTGATTCCCACTCCAATGAAGCGATCCTTGGTGACGGAAAAGTGACAGGACTTCAAGTCCATAAGATCAGCAGTTTCCACTTCGATCCGGATACCCGGGCACTGGTGGAAGAAGCAATCCCGGATTCAACCTATGTGATCCCATGTGACAGCATCGTCTTCGCAGCCGGTCAGGTGACCGGTCTGACAGAAGACTTTGGCATTGAACTGAATAAATTCGGCTATCCGATCGATCCGGCAACCGGAAACAGCGGATATAAGACCAGCGTGGACGGCGTGTTCTCAGCCGGTGACGTGATCACCGGAACCAGGTTCCTGATCGACGCCATCGCCGGCGGCCGTGATGTGGCATCCCTGATGGATCAGTATCTTGGCGGTGACGGAAAGATCGACGAGACGCTGGCAGAGCGCAGCGCAGATCCGTATATTGGCAGGATCGACGGATTCGCGGAGATCGAACGGAATGAGATGGCAGAACGGGCAGCAGAAGAACGGAAATGTGACTTCGCTCCTGTTTCGGAAGGATTTACCTGTGATCAGGCAAATTGTGAGACCGGAAGATGCCTGCAGTGTGATTTAAGGCTCCAGCTGGCACCGCAGAGATTCTGGAATGATTATGCGATCGCCGGGGAAGAAGGAGGTGAGCAGTAATGGAAAAACTGTTAGTTGTCAGTGCACTGAAAGATGACTGCTATATCAAGAACGCAGAACATTTTCTTGCAAAACATGCGGAAGATGTAAAAGCAGGCGCAGAGAAATTTGCGCAGATGAGCGGCGCGAAGATCCTTTACCTTCTTCCGGAAGGCGTTACTGCGGAAGGACTGGAAAATGTCCGTTATGGCATGAAGACACCAACGGGTGACAATCCATATTCCTGCGCACAGCAACTGAAGGGCAATCTCCCGAGACCGATGATCCAGGATGACTATGTCGCCGAGTACGATGGCATGGAAGTCAACGTCATCACGGTGGAAGGCGCATTCTGGCTTGCAAAAGGAACCGAGATCAAACACATCACTGTGAACGGAGAAGTGAAAGAGATCGCCATGGGAACAAAGATCAGCGACGTGGTCGATGCATCTGATGCAAAAGCCGTCCTGATCGGCGGACTCAAGGGAAGACTTGTTGCTCCGGATCAATTGGATGATTTCGTGGTCAGCACGGACTTCCTGTATGACAGCGTGGATGTGATCCCGAAGACTGCGTGTATCGTGGAAACGCTGATCCGCCATCTGAACAACGTCTGGAATTATTCCTGCGGAAAATGTGTCGTCTGCCGTGAGGGAACACTGCAGTTCAAGACGATCTGCGAGGAGATGACAGCCGGAAAAGCAAAACCGGCAGACGTGGATCTGCTGAAGGATGTCGGCCAGTTGATCAGGGAAGGCTCCTACTGCCCGTATGGACAGAACTGGCCGCAGGCTGTTCTGGATGCGCTGGATCTTTTCGCAGATGAATTTGATTCCCATATCAAACGGAAACAGTGTCCGGCAGGAGTCTGCTACCAGGCAGGCGATACTTATGTGATCCTTCCGGATAAATGTACGGGATGTACAGACTGTATTGATGAGTGTGACGAGCTTGCGATCGAAGGCAAGAAAGGGTTCATCCACATGATCGACCAGGCTCTGTGCGAGCACTGCGGAAAATGTGTCGATATCTGTGATGAAGAGGCAATCATAAAAGTGGACGGCAAGATGCCGAAACTTCCGAAGAAACTCACCAGAGTCGGAAAGTTCTAAAGATGGACAACGAGGAAAAACACGAATTCAGTAAAGAACGGTTCAAAGCGGTTGGCTATGACCTCCTGGCATTTGTCAGAACGGTGGTCATGGCCATCGTTTTGGGTATTGCAGTGGGGGCATATGCAGGCGCATTTGCCCTTCTGATCGATTTTCTGACCGGGATCCGGAACCAGTATTCCTGGCTGTTGTTCCTGCTTCCGGTCGGAGGACTTGCCATTGTGGGCTTCTATCATCTTCTGAAGGCAAAGGATCCGAAAGGGACCAACCTGGTCCTGCAGTCGATCTCCTCTGATGAAGTGCTTCCAATCAAAATGACGCCGCTGATCACGGTCGGCACGGCGATCACGCATCTGTTCGGCGGAAGTGCCGGCAGAGAAGGCGCCGCGCTCCAGATCGGCGGAAGCATCGGTGCAACATTTGGCAGGGCATGCAGGCTGGAAAAAAGAGACGTCACGGTCATGACGCTTTGCGGTATGAGTGGGGCTTTTTCCGCCATGTTCGGGACACCTCTGACAGCGGTCATTTTCGCGATCGAAGTGATCAGCATCGGCATCATGCATTACTCCGCCATTGTGCCATGTGCCATTTCCTCGCTGGTGGCGGGTTACATGGCACGGCTCATTGGATATCATGCAGAAGCCTATCCAGTCATTTCCTTCCCGGAACTCAGTCTGGTCCTTGGGCTTAAGGTCATCGGATTCGGCATAGTCTGCGCGGCATTGAGTGTGGTGTTCTGCATCCTGCTGCACCGGACCGAACATCTTTTGAAGAAGCTTTTGAAGAATCCATATCTGCGTACCGTTGTGGGCGGCGCCCTGATCATCGGGATCACGTTACTTCTTGGAACCAGAGACTATAATGGCGCAGGTGTTCCGGTCATCATGCAGGCCTTGAATGGAGAAGCACACTGGTATTCCTTCCTGATCAAGATGGTGATGACGGCGATCACACTGGGCGCTTTTTACAAAGGCGGCGAGATCGTGCCGACGATCTTTGTCGGCGCAACATTCGGCTGTGTGTTCGGACCGCTCCTCGGCATTCCGGCAAGCGTCGGTGCCGCGCTGGGGATCTGCGGGGTATTCTGTGGCGTTACGAACTGTCTTCTCGCCAGCATCGCGCTGTGTTTCGAACTGTTCGGCCTGTCCGGACTCCCGCTGTTTCTGATCGTGGCAGCCGTCAGTTACCGGTTATCCGGCTATTACGGCTTGTATACCGGACAGAAGATCGTGTACTCGAAATCCCGTCCGCTCTTCATTAACCGGAATACGTGGAAATAGCTGAAAATCAAGGTTTTGATTGACAATCCATATAATAGTTGATAATATACACAGGTTGTTAGCCTTTTCTTAGAAGAAGGATTCTCCAGCCTCTTCCCAGAAAACGGCGGTTTTAAGAATAAGGAGGATATCATTATGATCACACCAGAAGTAAAAGCACAGATCATCAAAGACTTTGGAAAGACACCGGCAGATACCGGATCAGCAGAAGTTCAGGTAGCGATCCTGACATACCGGATCAAAGAGCTTACCGAGCATCTGAAGACACATCAGAAGGACCATCATTCCAGAAGAGGACTTCTGAAGATGGTAGGTAAGAGAAGAGGTCTTCTCGACTACCTGATGAAAAAAGACATCAACGCTTATCGTGAACTGATCGAAAAGCTTGGTATCAGAAAATAATTGTGATGTTCCAATAGACTTTAGGGATTTCCTTAAAGTCTATTGTTATATAGGCATATCGCCTGGAAGTAGAAGAAAAAGCAAGCAAAAACAAAGGGGCATTCCGCCCAGAAGAAGGAGAAAACATGAGCAAAGAATTCAAAACGTACGAAATGGAACTTGCAGGAAGGACGCTTAAGATGGAGATCGGCCGCGTGGCCGCTCAGGCAAACGGAGCTGTCCTCGTGCACTACGGTGATACGGTCGTGCTTTCCACAGCCACCGCATCCGACAAACCGAGAGAGGGAATCGATTTCTTCCCGCTGAGTGTTGATTTCGAAGAGAAACTGTATTCCGTCGGAAAGATCCCGGGTGGATTCACCAGAAGAGAAGGCCGTCCGTCCGATAACGCCGTGCTGACCAGCCGCGTGATCGACAGACCGATGAGACCGTTATTCCCGAAGGACTACAGAAATGATGTCGTATTAAACAACCTGGTCATGAGTGTTGACCCGGATTGTTCCGCAGAGTATGCCGCTATGCTGGGCAGCGCTCTTGCAACCTGTATTTCCGATATTCCGTTTGACGGCCCGGTGGCAATGACACAGGTCGGCCTTGTAAACGGACAGCTGGTCTTCAACCCGACAGAAGAAGAAAGACTGGCTACGGATCTTTCCCTTACCGTCGCATCCACACCGGAGAAGGTCATCATGATCGAAGCCGGCGCAAAGGAAGTTCCAGAAGATAAGATGGTGGAAGCGATCTTTGCAGCACATGACCTGAACACGAAGATCAACGCATTCTTTGCGCAGATCATCGCAGAGGTCGGCAAGGAAAAACACAGTTATGAAAGCCATGTGATCCCGGAAGAGGTCACAGAAGCGATCGTGGCACTGATCCCGCAGGAAGAGATGGAGAAAGCCGTTTTTGCGGACGAGAAACAGGTCCGTGACGCGAACATCGCACAACTCACGGAAATGCTGAATGAGAAATTTGCGGAAGAGCATGAAGACTGGCTTCCGATCATTGACGAAGCACTTTATGCATATCAGAAAAAGACTGTCCGCAAGATGATCCTGAAAGACCACAAACGTCCGGATGGCCGTGCGATCGATCAGATCCGTCCTCTGGCAGCAGAGATCGATCTGCTCCCGCGTGCACATGGCTCAGCTATGTTCACACGTGGACAGACACAGATCATGACGGCAACCACATTAGGACCGTTAAGCGAAGCACAGAAGATCGACGGACTGGATGTCCACACGACTTCCAAACGATACATGCATCAGTACAATTTCCCGGGATACTCGGTAGGCGAAGCAAAACCGAACCGCAGCCCGGGACGTCGTGAGATCGGTCACGGAGCACTGGCAGAGAGAGCCCTGATCCCGGTCCTTCCGAACGAGCAGGAATTCCCATACGCACTGCGTCTGGTCTCCGAGACCTTTGAGTCCAACGGATCCACCAGCCAGGCATCGGTCTGTGCATCCACGCTGAGCCTTATGGCAGCAGGCGTGCCGATCAAGAGACCGGTAGCAGGTATCTCCTGTGGTCTGGTCACGGGTGAGAGTGATGATGATTATCTGATCCTGACGGATATCCAGGGTCTGGAAGACTTCTTCGGCGACATGGACTTCAAGGTCGCCGGAACGGATGTCGGCATTACCGCGATCCAGATGGATATCAAGATCCATGGCCTTACCAGAGCCATCGTGGAAGAAGCGATCGCAAGAGCAAAACAGGCAAGAACCTATATCCTGCACGAAGTCATGCTTCCTGTCATTGCAGAGCCGAGACCGGAAGTTGGCAAATATGCTCCGAAGATCATCAGCATGCAGATCGATCCGGATAAGATCGGTGATGTCGTCGGCAAACAGGGCAAGGTCATCAATGAGATCATTGCCAGAACAGGCGTCAAGATCGATATCAACGATGACGGTCTGGTCTCCATCTGTGGCGTAGAGAAAGATAAACTCGAAGTGGCAAGAGGCCTCATCGATACCATCGTTTCCGAGTTTGAGGAAGGCAAGATCTATGAAGGAACCGTTGTTTCCATCAAAGACTTCGGCGCATTCATCGAATTCGCACCGGGCAAGGAAGGCATGGTCCATATTTCCAAGATCGCGCCGACCCGCATCAACCATGTGGAAGATGTTCTGACATTGGGCGATGTCGTTAAGGTAAAATGCCTGGGTCCGGATAAGATGGGCAGAGTTTCCTTCAGCATCAAGGATGCCAACAAGGAACTCAGCAAAGAAAAAGAAGCAAAGAAAAACGCAGAAGAATAATATTTTATCTGTATAATTAAGTACTTTTAAACCTTTATGTCGGCATTGCATTTGGCAATGCCGACGTTTATAATTTCCGTGTAAAAATCAGGTGTTTGAAAGGCCGCTATGAGTTACATCGAATTAAAAGAAGTTGTAAAAGAATACGGGGCTGCCGGCGAAGCAAAACTGCGTGCTTTGGACGGGATCAATTTTGAGATCGAAAAAGGGGAGTTCGTCGTAATCGTCGGTCCTTCGGGAGCGGGGAAAACGACGGTCCTGAACATGCTTGGAGGCATGGATACCATCACATCCGGTGAGATCTGGGTCGATGGTGCGGACATCTCCAAATATACTTCCAAACAGCTGACGAAATACCGCCGGTTTGATGTGGGATTCGTGTTCCAGTTCTATAATCTGGTACCGAATTTCACGGCGCTGGAAAATGTGGAACTGGCCAACCAGATCAGCAAGAATCCGCTGAACGCAAAGGACCTGATGAATGAAGTGGGACTTTCCGAACGGCTGGATAATTTCCCTGCCCAGCTTTCCGGCGGCGAGCAGCAGCGGGTCTCCATTGCAAGAGCGCTGGCAAAGAATCCGAAGCTCATGCTCTGTGATGAACCGACAGGCGCACTGGATTACAATACCGGAAAAACGATCCTGAAACTTCTGCAGGATATGTGCCGGGAAAAAGGGATGACCGTGATCGTGATCACGCACAATCAGGCGATTGCGCCGATGGCCGACCGCGTCATCAATATCAAGAACGGAAAAGTGGAAAAAACGGCGCAGAATCCGTCGCCGGTTTCCATAGATCAGATCGAATGGTAGGTAGGAACACTTGAAGATAATCCACAAGGATGTATTCAGGGAAATAAAGCATTCAGTGGGACGGTTCGTGTCCCTTTTTCTTATTGTCTTTCTTGGCGTGGCATTCTACGCCGGTATTCGTTCCTGCAATCCGGATATGCTGATCAGCGCGGATACCTTTTATGACCAGACCAATCTGGCGGACATCCGTGTCATGTCTGCCCTGGGAATCACACAAAACGATGTGAATGCGATCTCCCGGATGGAAGGCGTGGAAAAAGCGGTCGGAACCTACAGCTATGATTTTATCTGTAAACTGGAAGATAAACAGTATGTGATCCGCGTGATGGCAAAGACAGACGGTATCAATGATATCGTCTTGAAATCCGGCCGTATGCCGGAAAAAGAGAATGAGTGCCTGATCGATGATTATGATCTGAATCTCAGAGGCTATAAACTGGGAGGAGAGATCGAACTCTTTTCGGGAGACGATACCGAGATCGGAGATATTGTGTCGGAAAACCGTTTCGTGATCACGGGTACCTTTGTTTCTTCCGCCTACCTGTCCATGTCCATGGGAACCTCGTCCATCGGATCCGGAAGAGTGGACAGTCTGCTGGTCGTACTTCCGGAAGTCTTTCAGTTGGACGTCTTCACCGAGGCGGATATTCTGGTAAAAGGCGCGAAAGACCTGATGTGCTACTCAGATGCATATACGGACCATGTCAAAAACATGATCGACCGTATCGATTACATTTCGGACGGACGGGAAAAGATCCGTTATCAGGCGGTCATCCAGGATGCCACATCACAGTTGAATGACGCGAAGAAAGAATATGAAGACGGCAAAAAGCAGCTGGAAGATGCGAAGAAGGAATATGAAGACGGGAAAAAGAAGATAGAGGATGCCAAACAGGCTGTGGCAGACGGCAACGTACAGCTGGAGTCGGCAAGAGCTGAAGTGGCAGCAGGATGGGCAGCACTGGCAGATGCCAAGGCACAGTATGAGGAGGCCAGACAGCAGTTCCTGATTGAAAAGGCTGTCGCGGAGGCAGAAATCAATTTCCGCCTTTCTGAGATCGCATATGTGAAGTCGTTCATCGAAGAACATTTATCGGGAAAAGAAGAAGAGATCGCAGCCATAAAAGAATACATTTACAGCGTGACCGGCAAGTATATCGATTTCAACGAATATCAGGCCTTCATTGACGGCATTGTGAATGACGCCTATGCGCAGATCAACGAAGGACAGCGGCAGCTGGATGCGGCATGGGCACAGATCAGTGAAAAAGAGGCCCAGCTGAATCAGGCACAGTGGCAGATTTCCCAGGGAGAGGCAGAAATCGCGGAAACGCAGAAGCAGATCGAAGAGGGCGAGAAAGCCTTAAAAGACGCGGAAAAAGAGATTGCTGACGGAGAGGAAAAACTGAAAGACGCAGAGGAGGAACTGGACAAAGCGGAGAAAGAGATCGCCAAGATCGAGCGCGCGGAATGGTATGTCCTGAACCGGAATTATCTGACGGAATATTCCTCCTACCGGTCTGATTCGCAGCGGATCGGAAACATCGGAAAAGTGTTCCCGGTCATCTTCTTTATTGTTGCAGCCCTGGTATGCCTGACGACGATGACAAGAATGGTGGATGAAGAACGGACCGTGATCGGTACGCTGAAGGCCATTGGGTACAGCAAAGGCACCATCATGCGGAAATACCTGCTGTACGCCCTTCTGGCAACGGCACTGGGTTCTGTCAGCGGAGCGCTGGTTGGAAGCAAGATCCTGCCATATATCATCCTGCATGTGTATAAGATCCTGTATCCGAATCTGGAAGTTCTGGTATTCCCATATAATCTGGAACACTGCCTGGTAGCAGGCGGCGCAGCGCTCGTCTGCATTCTGGCGGCAACGCTCTTTGCATGCACAAAATCTCTGATGGAAGTCCCGGCCAGCCTCATGCGTCCGGTCTCTCCAAAACAGGCACGGAAGCTCCTCCTGGAGCGGATCCCTTCAGTATGGTCCAAGATCAAGTTTACCTGGAAGAACGCGTTCCGGAACTTTGTGAGGTATAAGAAACGGCTCTTCATGACGCTGTTTGGCATTTGCGGTTCCACGGCCCTTCTGCTGGTTGGCTTTGGGCTGAAGGACGCCATCAATACGATCCTGTATGCCCAGTTCGGTGAGATATGCCTCTATGACGAAGTGATCAGCATCGATCCGGACGCGACGGAGCGGAACAGGATCGAACTGGAAAATGCGCTGGATCGTGACAGCCGCTTTGAAAGCTATCTGTATGTACATGAAACGGTCGTGGATGCGGAATCCGCAAACTCCGATGAGGTCCTTTCTGTCTATGTCCTTATTCCGGAAAATGTACAGCGACTGGACGAGAATATCATCCTGATGGACCGTGTCACAAAAGAACGCTATGAATTGAATGATGAAGAAGTGTTCATTACAGAAAAGATGTCCCACATCCTGAATGTAAAGGAAGGCGATACGTTTACGATTTCGGTCAATCAGAAGGACAAGAAGACGCTCCGTGTCGGCAGGATCGTGGAAAATTATATCTATCATTACATATATATGACGCCTGCCCTGTACGAAAAACTCTACGGGGAAGCGCCGGATTTCAACGCCATCACGATCGTGAACCGGCAGGGTATTTCGATCGATCCGGATGAAATGGGAGAAGAGTTCATGTCCTATGCCGCAACCGGCGGCGTGACCAGCATTATCACGCTGAAGGAGAAATTTGCGGACATCCTTGGCAGTCTGGATACCATCACATGGGTCCTGATCATCTGTGCGGGAGCACTGACCTTTGTGGTGCTGTATAACCTGAATAACATCAACATCAGCGAGAGAAGGCGGGAGCTGGCCACACTGAAGGTGCTGGGCTTTTATGACATTGAACTGAGCCAGTATATCTACCGGGAGAATGTCCTGATCACGATCATCGGCATTGCGCTGGGTGTTTTGGGAGGCATCTTCCTGAATCGCTTTGTTGTCACGACAGTCGAAGTGGATATCGTCATGTTCGGCCGGCAGATCTTTGCCATGAGTTTTGTGAAGAGCATCCTGATCGCGATCGCCTTCACGGTCATTGTCAATTTTATCGTGCACTTTAAATTAAAGAAGATCGATATGGCAACATCCTTAAAGAGTGTTGAATAAGAGCCGGAAAAATTGTAAAATATACTGATGGCAAAAAAGAGGAAAAAAACAAAAAAAACCAAGAATACAGATAAAAAAGAGTTCAAGATCATTCTGACAGGAGCCATTGCGCTGCTGGTGGAACTCTGCGTTCTGAACGTCCTGGGCAAAGCCGGCGGATGGCTGGGTTATGTCCTGTTCGGGCTGTTCGGATTAATGGCCTATGCTTTTCCAATCCTGGGGGCAGCGGCTGTCATTTATTATTTCCTGAAGAAAGAAAAACTGGTCAGCAAGCTGGTATGCGGAGCCATCTTCTTCCTCTGTCTCTGCGCGTTTTTCCATTTGGTCACATATGATGGATTCCTGGATGATAAGGTCCTGGCATTCTTTACGACCTGTGCGAAAGAGAGGACCGGAGGCGGTATCTTTGGCGGACTTCTGGCAGTGGGACTGGCAAAAGCAGTCGGAGTAGCCGGCGCTTATATCATTGCGATCCTTGCCATGATCGTCTGCCTGCTGTTCATCTGTGAGGTTCCGGTCTGGAGCAGTATCCGCTCCCTGTTTACCCGCATCCGGGAAAGAAGGGACGAGGATGATTATGATTCCGATGAGGAAGATGTTCCGGATAAAGTAGTCGTTCCACGTTCGCGGATGCGCTCCCGGAAAAAAGAAGAACCGGTCTTTGAGACCACGTCTGATGAAGGCATTACGATCCGGATCGTACCATCTTCCGGACAAAAGAGGCCGCGTCCACAGCTGAAAAGATCCGCGAATAAAGCAGCGCCGCTCCGAAACGGAACGGTACAGCCTAGACGCAGCAATGCGAAAGCAAACGGGGTCGCAAATGTGGGGATCCTGCAGCAGGTCGCAGACGGGGACGAAGTACACGAGATCACGAATGCACGTCCATACAGACAGGAAGTCACCGTGGAGGTTCCGCAAAGGACGATCCAGGTCACCGAGCTGACAGAGGATGATCTTCTGGCGGAAGCACCGGAGGCGATCCCGGTATCGAGAGACCGCAAGGCACAGACAGAGCGGACTGCAAAGAAACCGGGCTCCAAAGTGACAATGGCGACAGAGATGGCCCCGAAGAAACCGGAAAAACCGGAAAAGCCGGAAACGCCAAAAGAAAAGAAAGAACCGGCCGCACCGGTCCGCCAGCCGAAACCTGCGGCTGTGCAGCATACACGGAAAGGGGACAATTATGTATTCCCGCCGATCGATCTGCTCAGCAGAGGAAAGGGCAGAGGCTCCGGCGTTTCACAGGCAGAGCTGAATAAGATGGCATCCAATCTGGAGACTGTGCTGAATCAGTATGGCGCCTATGCGAAAGTCATCGACATGCAGGCGGGCCCATCCGTTACGCGGTTTGAACTGCAGCCGGAGATGGGTGTGCGTGTTAATAAATTCACATCTCTTGCAGACGACCTGAAACTTTATCTGGCCGTCCCGGATGTCCGGATCGAAGCGCCGATCCCGGGCAGGGCAGCGATCGGTATTGAGATCCCGAACCAGAGTACCCAGAAGGTGCTGATGAGAGATCTTCTGGAGGATGACACATTGATGAATCATCCATCCAAGATCGCGATGGCAGCCGGAATTGATATCAGTGGCCATGTGGTCGTGGCAGACATTGATGCCATGCCGCATCTTCTGATCGGCGGTACCACCGGTTCCGGTAAATCTGTCTTTACGAAATCCCTGATCATGACTATCCTGTTCCGTGCAAAACCTTCGGAAGTGGGTCTGATCATCGTGGACCCGAAGAAGGTCGAGTTCAACGCGTTCAACGGGATCCCGCATATGATGAAAGAAGTCGTGACCGATCCGGGACAGGCAGTCAGTACACTGCGCTGGGTCGTGAATGAAATGGATAACCGTTACATGCGGATGCAGATGTCCGGCGTGAACGATATCAAGAGCTACAACAACAAATTTGACCGTGGCCTGATCAGCGAGGAGGAGACCAATCCGAAACGGATGCAGTAGATCGTGATCGTGATCGACGAGCTCTCCGATCTTATGCTGACGGCTGCGAAAGAAGTGGAAAGCCTGATCATCCGTCTGGCACAGTTGGCACGTGCAGCAGGCATCCATCTGATCATTGCGACACAGAGACCATCAGCAAACGTCATCACCGGACTGATCAAGGCAAACATTCCATCCAAGGTGGCGCTTCGTGTGACGACCAGCCTGGAATCCAGGATCATCCTGGATATGAAGGGAGCAGAGGAACTCCTTGGACATGGCGACATGCTTTTCCATCCGAATGGCATGGTCAAACCGGTCCGTGTGCAGGGAGCCCTTGTGACCGAAAAAGAAGTCAATGATGTGGTGAAGTTCCTCAAGAACCATAATACATCGGATTATTACGCAGAAGAGAATCAGCAGATCCAGGATTACATGAATAACACGCAGAGCGGATCCGGAAGCTCCGGCAGTGATGATTCCGGCGGAGCGGACCGGATGGATGAGTACCTGTATGAGGCAGGATTGCTCTGCATCGAAATGGGCAAGGCATCCTCGTCCATGCTGCAGAGAAGGTTTAGCATCGGATTCAACCGGGCAGCAAGGATTATCGACCAGCTGACCGAAATGGGAGCGATCGGACCGGCCAACGGCGCGAAACCGCGCGAGATCCTGGTGGATTCCTATACGTTTGAAGAAATGTTCCAGATGATGGAGGAAGAATGAAAAGCCTGAAAGAATTACTGAAAAACGTGGACTACACCGTACTTAAGGGAAGCGATGAGATCGAAGTCTGCGATCTCATCATCGACTCCAGAAAGACAAAGGAAGGCTGTGCCTTCTTCTGTTTTATAGGGGCAAATTCCGACGGACACGATTATATCGATGATGTGATCCAAAAAGGGGCGGCTGCGATCCTGGTACAGAAAGATGTAACGATCAACGTTCCGGAAGGACGCAATCTGACCATCCTCCGGACGGAAGATAACCGGTATGCCCTGGCACAGGCCAGCGCGGAATATTTCGACCAGCCGGCCAAGAAAATGATCACCATCGGCATTACCGGCACGAAAGGAAAGACCAGCATCACAAGCTTCCTGCAGACGATTTTGGAAAAAGCCGGACATAAAGTAGGAACGATCGGAACAGTCGGCGCGGATACCGGCGGCGAATTCATCAAGACGGAAACAACGACACCGGAATCCTACGACGTGGAATCCTTCTTCGCGAAAATGGTGGAGAACGGCTGTGACGCCTGCGTCATGGAAGTTTCCTCCCAGGCATTGAAGCTGAACCGGGTCGCCGGCATCACATTTGATTACGGTCTGTTCACCAACCTGAGTCCTGACCACATCGGTGGCGCCGAGCATAAAGATCTGGAGGAATATATCTACTGCAAGAGCCTGCTGTTCCGGCAGTGTAAAAAAGGTTTCATTAACCGGGACGATGAGCATTTTGATGCCATCACGAAAGACGCGACCTGTTCCGTGCAGACGTTTTCCTGCCATCAGGAATCAGACCTGAAAGCGGAAGACATCCAATATGTGCGCGAGGGGGATTTCATCGGCATGTCCTTCCGCACAAAAGGACTTGTGGAGGATGATTTCAAGATCAGCGCAGCGGGAGAGTTTTCCGTTTACAATGCGCTGTCTGCGATCATTGTAGCGCAGGATCTGAAGATCGACGCTGCCATCATGAAGGAAGCCTTTTTAAACGTGCATGTGAAAGGCAGGATGGAGCAGGTGAAGATCTCACCGAAGTTCACCCTCCTCATTGATTACGCGCATAATGCCATGGCCATGGAGCATATCCTGAAAGCCATGCGGAAATATGAGCCGAAGCGGATCGTCAGCCTCTTTGGATGCGGCGGCAACCGCTCCAGACTGCGCCGGTTTGAGATGGGCGAGACTAGCGGCAGATATGCGGATTTCTCGATCCTGACGGAGGATAACTCCCGTCTGGAAAAATGCGAGGACATCATTGCAGATATTGTGGAAGGCATCAGCAAGACCGACGGAGAATATATCATCATTCCGGACCGGAAAGAAGCAATCAAGTACAGCATCCTGAATGCGCGCGAAGGCGACATTGTTCTGCTTCTCGGAAAAGGACATGAAGATTATCAGGATAAGAACGGTGTGAAGACGCCGTTTGACGAGCGGGTGATCATTCAGGAGATCCTGGAGGAGACAGGGTATTCCTATGAGTAAATTCGCGGATGTCATAGTCGACATCTCCCACGAGAAAGTCGACCGTCCATTTGAATACCTCATTCCGTCCGAACTGGAGGAAAAGGTCACCTGTGGAAGCCAGGTCTATATTCCGTTCGGAAAAGGAAACAAGAAGATCGCCGGATTTGTGATCGGGATCAAGGATCAGAGCGATTTCGACCCGGCAAGACTGAAAGCCATTGACAGCATCGTGGAAAAATCCACGTCTGCCGACGGCGAGATGATCGCGCTGGCATGGTTTATCAAGACCAATTACGGTTCCACGATGAATCAGGCGCTCCGGACAGTGCTGCCGGTCAAAAAGAGCGCTGCTCCGATCCAGGAGAAATACATCTCTCTGGCAGCAGAGGAAACTGTGCTGGATGAAGCCATCAGCCGCTACGGGAAAGACAGAAGGAGCGTGGCAAAACTCCGCCTCCTGACCGAGATCGGGAAGGAAAAAGTGCTTCCATACGAGATCGTCCGGGATAAGCTGAACATCTCGAAAGCGACCCTCACAGCATTGGAAAAAGAGCAGCTGATCCGGATCGACGTCCGGGAAAACCTGCGTGATGCACTGGATATCCGCGAGAAACAGGAATATAACATCACTCTGAATCCGGAGCAGAAGAAGGTATCCGAGGATATCTGGAAACGCTATCAGGAAGGTGATACAAGGCCGTCACTGATCCGCGGCATCACCGGATCCGGCAAAACAGAAATCTATATCGATATCATCGATAAAG